>NZ_JAAGNZ010000007.1 GCF_010747415.1 Spirosoma agri
TTTTCGACCTCGCCCTGGATGGCTTCGTCAAAACGATCGCGCGGGATAGCAATAGAAAAACCGGGTTCAATAAAGTCAAACGTAGCGTTATAGATAACCTGTGACGTAAGCGCAATTTTTAACTCTTCGGCTGCGGCCAGTAACGTATGTCCGGTTTCGTCTTCCAGCACCTGCAACAAGCGCCGATATCGCTTTTTGTCGTGCGACTGGTGGAGCAACTGCCGAATTTGCTGAATTACTTTGGGTGTATACAGAAAGTTGACTTTGCTCCACTCGGCCAGATCATGAAATGGTTTTAGAGGCACTTCCAGCTGTTTATCGCCGTAACGACTCCGATAACCCAGCTCCGGCATGATCGCGGCTAGACTTAGTTCTTTGTCGAAATCATTACCCCCAATCCGGACACCGGTATTAGCCAATATGTCCGATGACCGATCAGGCTTCCGGATGTTTTGCTTGGAAAGTTTGATCACCGTAAAATCCGACGTACCTCCGCCTAGATCGGCAACGATCGCCAGTTTCTCGCTGCTCAATCGTACTTCGTGCGCAAAGGCGGCAGCGATGGGCTCAAACTGAAAGTCGATGTGTTTGAACCCAATCCGTTGCGCAATCACCTGCAATTCGGCCTGGGCTCTGGCGTCGGCGGCAGGGTCGTTATCGACAAAGTGGACGGGTCGACCCATAACTACGTGTTCCAGTTCCTGACCGGCAGCCGAGTCTGCTTTGTCCTTGATCTCCTTCAAAAAAGACGTAATGATCGTAGCAAAATTCATGGATGCGCCGTTCACCAGTGTCCCCTGCTTCATCAGCGAGGTACCCAGTACGCGTTTCAGACTCCGCATAAATCGACCATCCTGCCGCTCGAAAAAGGCATTAACGGCTACCCGGCCGTAGAACGCTTTGTTATCAACTCGCCGGAAGAAGATAGCACTGGGAATGGTCACATGCCCGTTCTCGACCGGAACAAGGTTAATCGCACCATCATTGGCAATGGCTACGCTTGTATTTGATGTTCCAAAATCAATTCCGCAAGAAATAGTATTCATCCTGTTAGCTCAACGTTCATCATGCAAAAACGCTGCTAGGTCAGGCGTTAACCACCAGCCGCTTACACGCCTTTACCGAATAAAAGGGCGTAAACTTACTGCAAAAAGTTGGTTTTAGTATAGCGACTTCGTTTGCTTTTGGATTGACGGAGCGCGTAACGCGGATGGAAACCCGCGATTCCCAGCCAATTGTCGCGGGTTTCCGCCCACGTTACGCGCTCCTGTAGAAGATGTTTACGCTTATGGGTTTACTCCCAGGTAAACTTGAGCAGCGATACGCCTTGCCGGGGTAAGGAAAAGTTCAGGGTAGTTTCCCCACCTGTCGCGGTCACTGGTTTAGGGGCAGAAAACTCTTTCAACTGACCCGCTTTTTCCAGTTTAGCCACCTGCTCGGGCGTCGGATTTTTGGGCGACCCCATAGTCTTCCAAACTTCATACGAATTGCTGAATTCCTTATCGACGCGGTAATGATGAACCGTAATTTTTTTGCTGGGCAGTCCTTTCACCTGCACGGATATAGGTGCATTGGGCGCAGGTACGTTATCGTCGTGGTAATTCCAGACCATCACGGCGGCTGATTTAGCGTCTTTAGAGGCCAAGGCATTGATGTCAGCTTCGGCGCGTACGCTCTCGTCGCGAACACGGACGTAATCGTATGCCAGACCACTTTTCACGTCGACCCGCGTTCCGGGCATCATACCAAACATACGGAATACGTTCAGGACCGGCTTGTCGACGCCGTTGGTAGCCAGATCGCGGAATCCCCGGAACCAGGGCTGATCCTCGAATTCAAAGGCCCACGTAACGGCACCCGCAAGATTAACACCACGCGATTGCGCCAGATCGTATTTGCGGGCGAACGAAGCTGCCGTATAGCTCGAATACATGGTGCCATTCCGGTAGGCGTTCTGCGGACTAAAATCTTCCGAGCAGGCCGCACACCCTTCCGGATCCGACTCGCCGATGATGATTGGTAAATTTTTCAGGCTTGGGTACGATGCGACAATGTCAAACCCTTTGTCAATATCGCGTAGCTGCGTACCCATGTTCATCTGCACGTGACCATCGACCAGCTTCGGTGCGCCTTTGGCATGGAACGTAATGAAGTCGATGGGTGTACCAACCTTTCCGGTTACGTAGTTCTTACCGTTGACAACGTGGTCCATGAAGGCTTTGAAGAACTTCTGAGACCCGGCACTTCCCGGCCCTGTTACTTCGGGACCGCCCATTTTAGCCGTCGGCAAAGCCCGTTTTACCGCATCAGCCGTGTAATCATACAGTTTGATGTATTCTTCCGTCGTGCCTTTCCAATAGCTGATGTTCGGTTCGTTCCAGAGCTCCCAATACCAACTCTCCACCTCTTTCTGACCGTATTTCGCAACAGAATGCTTCACCCACTGGTAGACCAGTTCGCTCCACTTCGTATAGTCCTTTGGCGGATAGGCCCAGCCCAGGTAAATATCGTCGTAATTATCACCGGGTTTCCAGTGATGCCGGTACGGTTCAGGTTTGGACGAGAGTGCCTGTGGCATGAAACCAATCTGCGCGATGGGTTTCATGCCCCGCTCGATGAACGTATCAAAAATCTTATCAACAATGGTCCAGTTGTAAACCGGCTTGCCGTTGGCGTCTTCGGTGTAGGCATTGGTAGAACCCCATTTAAGGGCGGCTTCCCCATCGCCGGTAACCAGTAAACTATGAACCCGAACATAAACCGGCACTTTACTTAACTTGGAAATCTCCGTCAGCAATTTCTTACCGTCTTTCATGTAGGTATAGTTCGGCTCATCGTAGCCAAACCACGCCCAGATTGGTTTCAGCGGACCCTTTTCGTTCGCCAGATCAACCTCAATCTGTGTGGTTTTGTCGGCACTGGGCTGCGCCAGACTATGGATGCTGTGAAGGAAACTAAGCGCAAAAACGCCAACCGTCATACGTGTTAACCAGGAACTACGTTTCAATCGATTCATAGGGAAAAGTTAAGTGATGGGTACGAGTGGCAATTGACCAATTGATCAAGCCAAGTTAGTAAACGAAACCTGGGTTCAATTATACCCTATCAACGCCTAGTTCAGCCCAGAGAAAAGGGCATTTATCCACTTTTCGTTTTTCACGGCTTCCGAAATGGTAGCTACGTTCCGCAATGACAAACGCTACTGAGTATACTACTCCACGCCGAAACGGAGTTTTTACCTTATGAAATCGTTCAAAAATCTTGTAAACTGGTCATCGATGAGTTAGCCTTGCTTGAAACCAGTATCAACAACTAACATTGACGTATTTATGGGGACAGACGTTCTAGACGAGGGACCGTTCTATCATGGAACGAAAGCGGATTTGCAGGTTGGCGATTTGCTGACAGCCGGGTTCGAGTCGAATTACAAACCTGAACTCATAATGAATCACATTTACTTTACTGCTTTAGCTAACGGGGCAGGGCTTGCTGCGGCCCTGGCCAAAGGTGACGGATGTGAACGTGTTTATATCGTCGAACCGATGGGATGCTTCGAAAATGATCCTAACGTCACGGACAAAAAGTTTCCGGGCAATCCGACACGCTCCTATCGCAGCCGGGAACCCTTGAAAATTGTTGGCGAATTAACCGATTGGGTAAGGCAAACGCCAGAAGAACGCCAAAAATGGCGCGAACGACTAGCGGTTATCCGAGCCGATTTGAACGCAGAGATTATCAATTAATTTGTGCCTGGGCGAAACCAGGGTATGGCTCCGGCAGCCCGATAGATTTTTAGGTCATATCCTTTTGCGACAGCCACAACATAGAGATAACAAGATTTTCACAGGCCCATGGATACCCTAAAAGCGAAAGCATTTACCATTTCACTGGCTTACGTAGGCATTGGAACACTGGCACTGTTTATCGTAGGAACTAAGTCGATCATGCAAAATGAGCTGGCTTCAATCCTGATTCCTATCATCACTATCTTAACCTTACCGGTCTGTTTTTTAGGGTTTGGCGTGTTGTACGGCGGAGAAAATAATGAGTGGATTGCCTTACTGGTTCAGCTGATCGTGTTCATACTATTCTGGCAGATGTTGACTAAATACATGCTAAGCAGAAACAAGTATGCAGACACTTACACAGTAGACAGGGGTACGCGATTCGTAAAAATTGCAGGAATTACAGTACTGTGTTGTCTGATTGATGGTATAGCGCGCAGCTTATTACCTGGTTGGGGATTGGATCATAGAGCCTGGTTGTATTACACCCTGTTGATTCTAACCGTGGGAGACATTTTCTACTACCTACTCTTCGTCGTTGCTTTTGAGCTGATTAACGCCCGATTTAATAGGCGTCAATCGACCAGGTTTTCCATTAGCATCAGCTTTGTACTGGCCGTCGTATGTTTCTTTCTCTTTAGCTCATTACGGTTTTGGACGGTAGAGCAGAAAACAATCATGGGATTTACGTACGGATTAATTGGCATCCTGTACGGCTATCTCTACGCTCATTGGGTGCCGGCAACGAGCCACTCCGATTGACTGTAACCAGCATACATACGTCGATTCAACATGAGGTACTACTTTACACAGGTGCTGGTTTGCTTATCGTCACCCTCGCGGAGGTCCTAAGCGTTAAACCGATCGCCAATTGAGCTTACGAACAAATTGGCCGAAATGGGGCTTAGTAACACAATTGTACAGGGATTGCGACCGGAAATAGATTACTGAGTCAGTGAAGCCTATCTGTCCCAAGCTTAAATGGGTACTAGTGCGCTATTGACCACTCGTTCGCTTCCTTCATGGGTACAACACCGTTATGAATTTTGATACGATTGACTACCTGAGCGAAGGCACCCCAAGACAACGGGAAGCCTACAGGATTCTGACGGAACACGCTATTCTGACCAAGCTGGAATCATTTACACCCCTGCTGGTGGGCACCATTCCGATCAACATTGACATCGAAACCAGCGACCTCGACATCATTTGCCGTTGGGTCGACAGACATACGTTCATAACCGTTGTCCGGGACAGTTTCAGTGGAGAAGATGGTTTTAGTATACGGGAATCGGCAGAATCAGGAAAGGAGGTCGTCGTCGCTACGTTCCGGATCGATGGCGTTGAGATCGAATTGTTCGGCCAGAACGTTCCTACTCATCAACAAATGGGGTACCGACACATGCTGATCGAACATAAACTGCTGACAGAACGGGGTGAACCATTTCGGCAGGAGATTCTTGCCCTCAAACGAATGGGTTACAAGACTGAACCAGCGTTCGGCAGGGCGCTCGGACTTCAAGGAAACCCTTACATTGAACTACTCGCTTACGAATCTGACCCTTCGTCTCCTGACCGTTCGTAATGCCAGTACCCACATCAACCAGATGGTGCGTTCCAGCCCGTTTGCCACTAGATTCATAGCCCAACAAAATTCCGTTTTCTGTCATTCCAGGACCAGGATGTCAGGATGACAGAAAACGGAATTGATGATCAAGCGACTAAATGCTAACTTATCCAGCGTACACGTTCACGTTCATTCGCTATTGATCTTAGCCGTGCTGGCCGTGACTCCGTTTGACGGGTCTGGTTGATGCCCATTGAGGCATCATCAGAACGGCTATTTTGAGGTTGAGACTTCCTGCTTGTTAGCAACCTGTTCGCGGACCGCCGGTGCTATTTTCGTGCCGAACAATTCGATAGCACGCAACACGTTTGCATGGGGCAATTGTGGGCCACTGATCAGTTGAGCCAGATAGCGGGTGTTCTGAAACAGATCGTGGAAGTGTACTATCTTACCGATAATTTCCTGAGGACTCCCCACCAAAAGCGGGCCGTATTGGCGCATGTACTCGAACTGTTCACGGTTGAGTGGTGGCCAGCCGCGCTCACGACCAATTCGGTTCATCATCGTCTGGTACGTCGGGAAAAACTCATCCGAAGCCTGCTGTGAATCATCGGCCACGTAAAAATGGGAATTCATCGCCAACGGTAACTGACTGACATCGTGCCCCGCCTTAGCTGCGGACTGGCGAAACAAATCTACCAGCGGTACGAACCGGTCGGGCGTACCACCCAGCATGGCCACCGTCATCGGGAGGTTCATTTGACCGGCCCGCACGGCCGAAGCGGGTGTTCCGCCCACGGCCAGCCAGATTGGAATTGATGGTTGATAAGGTCGGGGATAAATGCCCAGATTGTCGATGCCAGCCCGATGGTGGCCCTGCCAGCTTACGCGCTCCTGCTGATTGATTTTTACCAGTAAGTCGAGCTTCTCGGTAAATAGCTCATCGTAGTCGTTCAACTCATAGCCAAACAATGGGAACGATTCGATGAACGACCCACGACCCGCCATGATCTCGGCTCGGCCCGCCGAGATTAAATCCAGTGACGCGAAATTTTGAAATGTCCGCACGGGATCAGCCGAACTAAGCACAGTGACCGAACTCGATAAACGGATGGTCTTGGTGACACTTGCCGCAGCCGCTAGAATCACTTCGGGAGACGATACCACAAAATCGGGCCGGTGGTGTTCACCCAGCGCAAATACGTCTAGTCCTGTCTGGTCGGCCAGTTTAATTTCTTCCAGCAGCTGCTGCATCCGTTGGTATCCATTGGATGCTTTACCGATCAGGCCATCGGGGGTAACGTCGCCAAAACTACTTATTCCTAATTCCATGTCTATTTTTCAGTAAAGGAGTCTGTTTGTATTGCTGGTTCTTATTCCCTTGTTTCTTTATCCAATCGGTGGGGATTCTGAAAAAAGCCCAAACAAACCGGTGTGTAACTGTAATGAAGAACCTAAAAAAAAGTCAATTTGTATCCCCACACCGTCAAAAAATACAACCACGCTGACGGGGAGTTCGTTCTGACTGGCTAGTTCAGGTCGTTCTGCGTAATGAACGTAAAGAAAACTCAAACTATTTCCAGCGTTCGGTTTCCCAGTGCAAAGTGCCCTTGGTGTGAACCACGGCTTGCATCGTGTCGGCAGTACAGCCGGAAAAGAAGGAGCGCATCTCAGCGTGATTCAATGCGTTTTTCTTTGCAGCTTTGTATAGTCTATAGGCATAGAGTGACGTAACGCTTGGTGCTGCGTATTTTTGGTACCAATGCCCAATTCCAAATCAATAAAAATCTGGTATGAGTGAGCACGTCGATGCCGATACAGCCCTGGAAATAGAACGGCTACAGCTTGCGTTGCAAGCGGCTCATGTAGGTACCTGGGATTATAACCTGGTAACAAACTACGCACTATGGTCACCAATATGTAAACAACTATTTGGCCTGTCTCCTACTTCCACTGTGTCGGCAGCTGTTCTTCTGGACCAGGTCCACCCTGATGATAAAGAACGGGTCGCTCAGGCAAATGCGCGCATCCTTAGCCCGCAAAGCGATGGCAACCACAATGTCATTTTCCGAACGATAAACGGGCCTGATACTTATCGCTGGGTACAGGCGAAGGGCCGTACGATTATCAACCAGCAAGGTCGCATCGTTCGCTTCAGTGGTATCGTTATTGACATCACGGAGTTGAAACAAGCCCAGGAAACGATCAGGCAAAGTGCCGATGTACTGGAACAACGGGTTCTGGAGCGTACCAAAGCACTGAACGAAGCTAATCAGCAACTAAAGAAATCGAACGAGAACCTTGAAGAGTTTGCCTACATCGCATCGCATGATTTGCAGGAGCCGCTGCGCAAAATTCAGACTTTCGGCGATCTGCTGAACGAGAAATACGCACCACATCTGGGTGAGGGAGTCGCCTACCTGGAACGCATGCAAACCGCTGCCCGCCGAATGTCGAATCTGATCAAAGATCTGCTGATGTTCTCGCGCATCTCGAGTCGGCAAAGAGCCACGATGTCCGTAGGCTTGACCGAACTTGTTCAGTTCGTTCTTCAGGATTTAGAAATGACCATTGAAGACACGAAAGCGACCATACATGTTGACCCACTACCAACGGTGCAAGGTGATCAGTCGCAATTGGCACAACTCTTTTTAAACTTATTGAGTAACGCCATCAAGTTTCATCGGGCAGGCGTTACGCCGTTGATTACGGTAAAAGCGACGGTCGTAAACGCAACGGAATTGCCGGTCTCCGTTTGGCCTGCCCGGGTCGTTGATAGCTATAATTGTATCGAGGTGTCCGATAACGGTATCGGGTTTGACGAGAAATACCTGGATCGAATTTTTCAGGTATTTCAGCGGTTGCACGGCAAAAGTGAGTACGCCGGTACGGGCATCGGATTAGCCATCTGCGAGAAGGTAACGGCTACGCACGGGGGTGCTATTACGGCTAAAAGTCAACTAGGTCAGGGAACTACGTTCTGCATTTACCTTCCGGTTTAGCCCCATCGGCACAGCGTTTCCCGGCTGACTACCTTGCTACCCAAAAGATCGACTGCCAACTTACTCATTGGCAATACACTGTCACTGTTCAGGTATTGCTTTTTGTTATCAGCAGTTCCCCGTACCTACCTACACTATGAACGCACCGACTGCCAATCACATTGAGTTGTTTCGTTACTTAAGAACACTCATCGATACTACCGAAAACGATCGCAGTGCTTACCCTCAGTTTGCCCTGGTCGAAGCCTACTGGCACATTGGTCGCATCGTGGTTGAAACGGAACAGGATGGGGCAGAACGGGCCGATTATGGCATCCATTTGATCGAGCAGTTGTCACAGCACCTGTCGGCAGCATTCGGAAAAGGCTATAGCTTACCAAACATGTGGCGCTTCAAACAATTTTATTTAGCCTTTCCAATGCCGGCTGCCCATGGAAACGCGTCAGTAGATTTGAGACAGTATCTGCGCACCGAACTGACCTGGTCGCACTATCGCCTGTTGATGACCATCAAAAACAGGCAGGAACGGGCTTTCTATATCCAACAGGCCGCCGATGATCGGTGGACGGTTCGGTTCCTGCAAAAATTAGTTCGATCCCGGTATTATTACCAGGCGGCACTCGGTGAAGAGAGCCTGTTGTCTAGCCCTAAAAAAATCGTACAGTATGCCCCTATTCCGATGGCTGACCAACAACCAACAAATTACCGAACACGGTTGGCCGGCATCCGGAAACTTATGCTGGAACGGTACGTCGGTTATGCCTTTGTTGCGCAACGCCAGTTTGTTAGTGTGCAGGGAACGGAACAGTGGGTTGAACTTGTCTTTTTCCATATCGTTCTACAACGCTATGTCCTGATCCAGCTCGGCGAACACACACCATCGAGTAGTGCCTCGTTTGCGCAGTTGGTTGACGCCTACATCACTAAACAACCGCCTACACTAACGAAGTCGCCGATTGGCTTATTGATTGATCAGCAGGGAGCCGTGAACGTGATTTCAGCAAGTTTTGAGATGGGCCTGCCAGCCGATGAGCGTGCCCTGTTGCCCCAAACGCTCCGGGAATAGCGTCTTTCTTAGTCCAACGGATTTTGCCTGAACCGGTTAGCCTGGCTCAGTATAGACCAGTACTTCCTTACCGTCGATCACATCCATATCATACATGTCCTGTTGCAGCATCCAGTCGAGGTAATCCTCAAATTTTTCGTGGTCAGTGAGTCCTTTGGCCTGCAATGTGTCAAACTGTTCGCGCAGAACGTGAAGCGGGATTGTTTCAACGTTCGTTTTTTTCTGACCTGGTTTCGGTGCCGGGTAAGCCGGATGATTGGTTTGCCAGACCAAAAACTCCTCTTTGAGCTGATCGCTCATCAACGCTTTATAAATCGCACCGGCCAGCGATTTGAGCCGGCCTTTATTTTTGGCTTCCTGGTAGTAACGAATCACAAAGCGTAGATATTCCTCCTGAAGCAGCTCTTGCTGGTAACGCAGTTTTATATCGTTCAGCGATTTAAGGCTTATGCCAATCTCCGTGAGGGTTTGCTGTGTGCCCTCAGGTAGTTTGATATCATCCTGTTTAACAATGGCAGGGCGCAACAAATGAAAAAGAAGGGCGCTGACTGCCCGACCCTCTTTTACCTGCTCATACTCAAACGACATATCGGTGGCACTCAATTCGTGTTTGGCAATGTCAAGAACGTATCGTTTGAAGTCGGCAAAATTCTGATACCGCTGTTCGAGATTCAGCGTTTTTTTCAGCGATGCCAATTCCAGTTTTATCGTATCATGGTGAAACGTCGCTGATTTGAGCAGCCAGTACAACCGGTAGGAATAAAAGCTCCGGAATCCTAATAGAGTTTGAATCTCGGCAACCGTAAAATTGCCCTGAAGCTCCAACAGATAGGGTTTAGTGAAATTATTGAACTGAGCGATGAGGTACCCCGAACCTTCTTTGTAGCGGCAGGTCGCCATGAGTGGATTACTCACTATTTCCCGCCGGCCCTGCTCATCGATCGACTCGACATGAATGACGCGACCGGCTAACCGCACGACGGCCTCCCGGATCTGGGCGTATGCCTTTCCACCTACTTTCTCGTCGGGGTACAGTTCTGAAACAGGAATACGACAAAGCAAAAAATCTTTATCCTTCCGATCGATTCGCCCGAGCAGACAAACGAAAAGACGTGATTCCAGCAGAGACATTTCGTAACGGGCGCGAATCAGATCATTGTGCTGGGCAACCATACTGTCTTGCCTGAGTTGGCGAGACGTAGCCCGACGATCTGCTTCCAAAAACTCGGAGTCATTACTGAATAGCTCGGTCTGCGAATCCGATGTCTTTACGTTTTTGGCCATACGAAAATGGTCTTTTTACAAAGCTAAAAAATCCCGCCGAGGAAGCAACCATTTACTAAACTGGTCCACTTTTTTCTTGATTCCAGCCCCCAACATGAAGGCTTCCGGGAAATTGCGAGTAAAAGCCCGTCAACTAGCCGGTAAGTACCCACAGATATGTCCGAAATGGCAACAGAGAAGGGCCGAAGTAGCAAAACGAGCGTCATTGACGGTACTTTCCTCGCAATTGAGCGCGCACAAACGACGCTATTCGTATCCACATGTGGCAAGCAACCGTTTGACGGTACTTTCCTCGCATCTCGCTGCCGTCCTGAGTTGCTATCTTGGCTCGCTTACCATAATGTGGATAACTTTTTACAAAACCAGGTACTATACAGATATTATTTATTATTTTTATTGTAAATGACGGTACTTTCCTCGCAATTGACGGTACTTTCCTCGTAGTGACGGTACTTTCCTCGCAATTAACGGTACTTTCCTCGCAATTAGACGGTACTTTCCTCGCAATTGACGGTACTTTCCTCGTAGTTAGACGGTACTTTCCTCGCAATTAACGGTACTTTCCTCGCAATTGGGGTATACAAATACTTAAAAATCAACTAGTTAGGGAGCCCCTAATAGTTAATAATTATAATCTTTTAAATGCTAAGCTAATTAAGCAAATGGCAAGGCACTTTAAATTTTTGTTTAAAAAAAAAGAGCTTTACAGGTAAACTCCTCCGGGGCCTGTTTGAATCGGCTTAATGGTTTCTTCCGTGACGGTACTTTCCTCGTAGTTGACGGTACTTTCCTCGCAATTACGAATCGATTCGGATTAGTGCTTTCCAAGTTAATTCAAAGCTGAGGCTCGATCGACTTTCAGGCAGGTCCAGCCAAGCCAGCTCCTCTATAGTTTGGTACAGATTAGCTAGGAGTTGCTGCTCGTTTTGCAAAAATTCTCGCTTAGCATGTGGTGAACGAAGAACTACGACCAACAGGGTGTTCGTTTGCGATTGTACGCCAGACCGCCCGGTGAAGGTCACATAAGCGTTCGCCCTGTACTGACGGCTTCCAGAAGGCAATGTTGTCCAGGCTGAGTCACCCGCTTTCGAGGACGCTATCTGACACAAGCTGTGTTTACCTTACGACTGGAGTAGTAAAAATCTACCGAATCGATTGCTTCGACCAGTTGCCAGTGCCAGCGTATGTGGTACATCGAAAAGTGATTGCGTTCACCATGATAAGGCTTGGCTGAAGCAGGCACTATCGACCAAGCTAAAATTCGTAACGTGAAAGTGGTAAGAACGGATGATTCAAATGCGGTTTGTACGAATCACAACCCGGCTATGGAGAATTCGACAAGCGAATCGATTAATTGAGCCTGACGGCCACAAGACGGCTCAATGATGTCTTCATATGGATCAGGCCCGTTTGTTGCGTTACAGCGGCACTAAACGTCTTCCAGGAGCATCTTGGTATGGTTTAAGAAGACGTTGGCAGCATCTTCACACTTGCTGGACGTAAAATGACTCCATATCTGGTGTAGCAGTGCGAACCTGATCGGCTTCAGGAGCAGGAGTTGAACTGTGACATTATCTGCGTTTACTGCCTGATTTTATATCTGTTCGTTCGCAAAATGGGCACGTGTCAAAAATTTTTGACACGTGCCCATTTTGCGTTGTAAAACAAGATAGACAAAAAAGAAATTCATTCTAAAGTTACGCGTGTCCTGTAAAAAAGCCAACAATCAGTTGTCGACCTTCTTTTGCCTAACAGAATGATCTACAGTAATTTATAGACATTTGCTTCTTGCAGAGAAATGAAATCATAGAAAGATTCATCGATCTCCTGATCCATGCCTCTCAACGCTTGCCAGGCCTCAACCAGGTTATTTCGCAGCAAAAATCGGCCAGATATGCGAACCATAAGATCGCCTGGCTGGTGCGTAGGAGCTGCGTTTTGAAGTTGGGTAATGTACGCTTGCTTGATCAGCGATGCATTGTTCTTGCTTTTTTTCGGTGTCTTGGGCTCATTTGGCGCTTCTTTAGCCAGTGAAGCGCCAATCGTTTCGGCGGTCGCAAGTATTTTTCTGGCGGTGATACTCTTGCCGGTCACCTGCTGCTGCCTGACCACTTCATCCCACACTTTCCGGCGTTTTTCGGGTGCGATTTCTGCGAGGGCACTGGCATGCGATTCTTTTTCGGGAAGGACAAGGGAATGTGTATTCAGATCTGCCGAGGAGTCGGCTTCGTAGTCGTACGTAACGTTGCCCGCGTGGTCGTCGGAGAGATCCTGCACAACCTGAGCCGCATCCATGAGCTGGTATGCACGTTGACGACCGAGACCGAAGCGGTCTGCTACGTATGCTTTTATGGAAAGATGGGAGCCCCGATAAAGCTTCTTTTGCCGGATCTCTAGTAGGGCAGAACCAACTTGCAGAAACGTATCAAGACCTGTTTTGATAACAGTCTCAAGCGCGGTTAGCTCCTGTTGTTCGGCTGGATTCAGGGGCGTTATTTCCAGCACGGAATCCTCGTAATTCAGGCTCATAACGGCCATCGAGGTAGCGTCTGTATCGACAGGTGGCGTATCGCTTTCGTGTAAATCGGTTATAAACGACGAAAAAGTCTTTTTTGCCATGCTTACTGTTGAATCAGGGTAGGAGATTGGGACTGGTTCTTTTCTACGTTATGGATAATTTCTTCAACCAGCGCAGAAAAATCGATGGCACCGTTTGACTTCGGTTTGTAGTCGAAAATGCTTTGGCTCAGAGCCGTGCATTCCATCAGGCTGGTATTCTGACGGATCTGCGTCTTGAAAACGTTGATGTTTTTCTTCTCTAGTGCTTCCGAAATCTCCCGACCGAAAACGGTGTGCTGACTGAACTTGTTTTTCAGAACACCCAGTAACTGCACCTGAGCACCCGCATCCCGACGTAATTTCGATACGGCAATGAGCATTTCGTCCAGGCCTATGTACGCAAAGTTCTCGCCCTGCATGGGAACAATGTAATAATCGGCGGCAACGAGTGCATTCACGGTCAATGCGCCCAAGCTGGGGGGACAATCAACGATGATGTAATCGTAACTATGTCCGTGCTCGTTGAGGGCATTTCGAAGGGCAAACATGAGGATGGCATTCGCGTTGATGACGGCTTCGGCCCGTAGCATTGTGCGAGCTGACGGCAATAAATCCAGCCGAACACTGCCGTACTCATTCTCAATTTTTCCCTCAAGCAAAACCTCCTGCCATTCCATATCATCCATCAGGAGATGACCGACATGTTTCTTCACGTTCCGGAAACCGGCCCAAATGCTCAGGTTGGCTTGAGAGTCCAGATCAATCATCAATACATCTTTGCCAATCCTGGCCAGACCAGCCGCGACGTTTAACGCAACCGTAGTCTTCCCCGTACCGCCTTTGTTGTTGGCAAAGGCGAGCACTATTGGTTTTTTCGTCATAATTCGTGTCATCGTAAAACCTGGGTGGTAAAGTTACACATTCGGGTTTACTCATACAGCCAGAAAGACAAAAAGGGTGATGTGTCAAAAATTTTTGACACATCACCCTTTTTGGCAATTCGTTTCCATGTTAGACAGCAGTATGGATTACCTGTTGCGTAGGGAAACTGACAAACTAAAGAGGTGTCCAGCGTTCGTAAATCAAATCTTCAGATAAGAAAGTAGCAGTAATTCCGTGATTTGTGCCCGCTGACATCCTGGTACCAAATTAGCTCCGACGCACATTGTGTGGCTCCCGGTCTGATGCTCGCAGATAAACCCTGCGTTAAGCCAAAGCTACTCCTGTTTACGTACTGATATACCGAAATCGCTCAGATTAAATAGGTACTAAGAATACGCTGAAAGAATAATACTATAGAAATACTAGAGTAAAACTCAGGTAATGTTAAAAGGCGTCCTTTGTGCTTTTCAAATCGATTTATGAGAATTTATCCTTTCGTATTTCTTGGGCGTGAAAAATGGCTCATCCTACCCGTTGGTAATTCGATAATTGATTAATCATGAGGATATTACTCTTCATGCTGGCTTGTGTAGCTGGGGGACTTTCCAGTTCCTGGCTAGCTGTAAAAATGAGCCTAACCTCAACCATGACCCTGGATTCTCTTGGTGCCTGCCAGGGGGTAAGCTGGCAAAAAAACAAAGCTTATCTATATGGTGATCGCGAAGTGGGAGTCATTCGGACATACACGGCAGGTGAAAACAAACTAACATACACAGGGCAGGAAATCAGATTAACCCAACAGGGTAAAGACGTCATTAATCATCCAACAGGTATAGCGTATTCAGGACAGGGACCCACCTTCATTGGCAATAGCATCCGCCTGAATTCAGAAGGGACTAAATGGCGGGCGGTCATCTATTCCGTAAACTGGAACGGGCTACTCAGAACTGGTACACTGGATGGCAATCTGCTGAACACGATCGACGATGATGCCTGTATTCAGGGCACTCGTCCCGAATACGTTCGCTACCAGAACAAGTGGTATGTAGCAACAGCCGATTACGGCGAAAAGGGAAACGAAGTACGACTTTATGACCCTGAACGCTTAGCGACGGCGAAAAAGACCAATGAATCGGGCGTTGTGGTCACGAAATTTACGTGCTCACCCTGGGTTCAGAACCTGCACTGGATAGCTTCAAAAGGAGTCCTGGTGCTTGTTCAGAATCAGCTCGGAGGTCGGCGCTGGCGCTTTACATTCCTGGATCTGAACAAGTCCATTGCGTCGGGCCATCAGCACATAATCCGTGTCATCGATTTTGACAAAGCCGACGAACTGGAAGGATTTACGCTGCTTACTGAACAAACGAAGGGCCTGGCCGTAACCTCGTCGCGGACCAATAATGTGAGTTTTGTCAACCTTGACTGGTGAGTACGGTTTTTTCTTCTCTTAAATACAACCCCTATGATTATGAAACGCTACTCAATGACATTGAGTCGGTTACTGATTTGCCTGCTACTAGTGGGCAGCGTAGTACCCAGCTCGTCAGCACACGCTGCCGGGCGGGTAACCCGGTGGTTCTTGATCCATGCTGCCCGACTGACGGGCACAGTAACGGACGAACAGAACCAGCCGATTCCCGGTGTTAACATCGTCGAGAAGCAAACCCGGAAAGGCACGGTTACGGATGCGACCGGGCAGTTTACCCTCGACGTAAATCCTGGTTCAACTCTGGTGTTCTCATCCGTTGGTTTTGCTACGCAGGAACTAGTCGTCGGTTCCCAGCAGACGCTGACGGTTAGGCTCAGGGAGGATGTTAACCAGCTCAACGAAGTCGTGGCGGTTGGGTATCAGACCCTGCGAAAAAGCGACGTGACAGGGGCGATTGCCAATGTGAAAGCCCGTGAATTGAACGTTACCGCGCCAACGCTCGGGCAGGCACTGGTCGGCAAACTAGCGGGGGTGCAGGTATCGCAGACGGGTGGAGCACCTTATAACACAACCAAAATTCGCGTGCGGGGCATCGGGTCAATCAACGCCAGTTCCGACCCGTTGTACGTGATTGATGGCTTCCCGGCTGGTAATGATGTATTCATTAATCCGAACGACATCGAGAGCATCGACATCCTCAAAGACGCGGCTTCGGCGGCCATTTACGGATCGCGGGCGTCGGGTGGGGTGGTTATCATTACGACCAAACGGGGTAAAGACGGAAAAGGTAAATTCGATTATGAGTATCAGTACGGTGTCAATCAGCTGGCTAAAAAAGTAGACCTGCTGGATGCCAATGGGTTTGCTCAGCTGATGATCGATGGCCGTAACAACGCCTACCGCGACCTGGTGCAGAACAGTGGCAAAACCTGGGCCGACGCCATGTTCTCGGACGATAACGCTACCCGGATTGCCAAGGTTGGCAATGCCAGTTCGGTCAGTATCCCAACGGACATTTATGACTTCGCCAACCAGAAACTGATTACGCCCAAATACAATACCGACTGGCAGAATGCACTCTACCGCAATGCGCCCATGAGCCGCCACAATCTGACGTTTTCGGGAGGCAACAACGGTCTGCGCTACCTGATTAGTGGCAGCTACCAGAATCAGCAGGGAATCATTGTGGCTACCAGCCAGGAGCGGGTGAACTTTCGGGCCAATATTGACGGCGAAATCAGCAAGAAATTTAAAGTGGGGGCCAGCCTCTTTGTAACGTCGAATAAAAACCGCGAGGTACAGGAAGGTCGGTTCAATCAGGGACCGATTCTGGGTGCGCTGATTATGCCACCAACGTTTCGGGCCTACGATGACAACGGAAATCTGGTGAAGAATGAAGTGGCTGCTCAACAACCTGTCTATGGCTACCAGACCATCGAGAACCCGGTGGCCCTGGCCATGGAAACGAACATCAACCGCCGGGGCTTGCGGGGGACGTACAACGGTACGGCCAGCTACGAAATCATTCCCGGTCTGGTCGCCAAAGCCAATCTGGGCCTACAGACCTACAGCGAAAAGTACGAGTATTACCTGCCTACCAGCTTGAGCAATGGTAATAATCCGCCGTATTCGCCCCAGGCCATTGCAGCCGCGACCGCTACGGCTCTGACGCTGAATACCCAGAACGTACTGGCCGAATTTACGGCAACGTATACCAAGCAATTGGGTAAGCACAGCCTGAACGGATTGGTGGGGTACACGGCCCAGAAAACGAACCTCGACCAGATCAGCGTGTCGGCGCAGGGGTTTCAGAACGATGCGGTGCAGGAAATAACGGCTAAAGGAGCCGATCCAACCAACTTCTTTCAAAGCAATACGACCAGCAGCGTTGGCTTTTCCGGCACTGGCAAACAGGAAGAAACCCTGCTGTCTTATCTGGCCCGTGCCGAGTACAACTACGATGGTCGGTACTACCTGACTGCGGCTTTCCGGACCGATGGCTCGTCACGTTTCGGACCGGCTAACCGCTGGGGTAATTTCCCATCGCTTTCGGGGGGCTGGACCATCTCTAATGAACCGTTTTATACCGACTGGCTCGGCGCAGCTTCTACCCTCAAACTACGGGGCAGCTGGGGACTGACGGGGAACTACAACATTCCGCTTTACGGCTACCAGCAAACGATGGCTAGCCCAACGGGGGCTGTATTTGGCTCGGGCACGATTCAAACCGCCTTTTATTCGGGGGCGCTCAAGGACCAGAAACTGGGCTGGGAATCTACCTCGCAGTTTAACGTCGGTCTTGATGTTGGTCTGTTCAACAACCGGCTTCTGCTGATTGCCAATGGCTACCTGAGTAACTCCTATAACCTGCTGTTCAATCAACCCGTTTCGGCTATTTCGGGCGCGACGAGCATTCTGACCAACCTCAGAAATTCAAAAATCCAGAATAAAGGTATCGAGTTCCAAGCCGATGGACGGGTTCTATCGACGCAGGATGTCAAACTGAACCTGAGCGGCAACATTTCCTTCAACCGCAACAAAGTACTGAACATGGGCGGGGCCAACACGATTCTGGTAGCGGGAGCCGAGCGGTCGTACATCACCCACATCACGCAGGAAGGCCAGCCAGTCGGTATGTTCTACGGCTTCAAGGTGGTGGGTATGGTTCGGCAGAAGGACGTAGATAACATTGCCGCCGACAATGCAGTCTACAACGCAGCTACTCAGTCGTTTCCGGCGGGTTATGTGCTCAAAGGCCCCGCGCGCTCAACTGCATCGACGAATCCGCTTCGTCCCGGCGATCTGATCTTTCAGGATGTCAACGGTGATGGTGTTGTGACGGATGCCGACAAGCAGGTGATCGGTACACCTTACCCGAAGTTCACCTATGGCTTCTCGCTGAATGCCAGTTACAAAGCGTTCGACGCCAATGCGTCCTTCAACGGGTCTTACGGCAGTCAGGTACTCGACGGACAGGACTATTACGTTTACAACATGGAAGGATCTGGTAATCAGTACGCCAACGTCGTGAATCGCTATCGGTCAGAAGACCAGCCCGGTGATGGACAAGTGTATCGGGCGTCGCGGGGTGGTACGCAGAGCAACAGCACCCGACTCTCTTCTTTCTATTTGCAGAATGGCTCCTACCTCCGTTGCACCAACATTACGCTGGGCTACAACCTACCCGTGGCAAAGCTGACCAAAGCGAAGGTGAGTGCTCTTCGCCTGTATGTAAACGTGAACAACGCCTTCACGCTGACCAAGTATAAAGGCTACAATCCGGAAGTCGATTATAACAATGGCGCAAACCTTTCACCGGGTGTCGATTACGGAAAATATCCGCTGGCTCGGGGCTATAATATCGGAGCAAAACTCTCTTTTTAAGCCAGCGTATCGCCGGTCAACTGTCACAATTAGCTGTCAAAAAAACATGAAGCATATACCACTAACCCGATTTATTCCTGCGCTGCTGCTAGTGCTGCTGGGTGCGTGCCGTCAGGATTTTTTAGTTGAAAACAACCCGAACGCCATCATCACCGCCGATTATTACAAGACGGAAAACGATGTGCTGCTTGCCCTGAATGGGGTTTATCAGGCGCTACGGGACAACAGCGGAGTGGCCGAAAACAGTGGCCTCTACTCCGAAGAGCGCTCCGACAATACGGGGCGTAACGACAACCAGTCGAATGCAGGAGAGCCATTCCAGTTCAACGCGTTCGCCATTCTACCGAGCAATTCGTACCTGCAAACGCATTGGAACTCACTCTATCAAACCATTACACGGGCTAACTATGTGCTGGCGGGTTCTGAGACGGTAACCTACACCAAAGCGGAAACCAAATTGCAGTATCAGGCGGAAGCCAAGTTTATCCGGGCGCTGATCTACTTTAATCTGGTGCGGAAGTGGGGCGATGTACCCCTGGTGACAAAACCCCTCACAACAACCGAGGAAGCGGCCGCGAACACATTCCGGGAGAAAAAAGAAAAGGTGTACGAACAGATCGTGGCCGACCTGACCGACGTAATCAACAGCCCACTGCCCGATATACAGTCGGCGGCCAACAAAGGGCGCGTATCGAAAGTGGCGGGTAATGCGCTGCTGGGTCAAGTGTATCTGACGATGGCTACCACGCTCGATCAGGCAAACCGGAATGCCAATCTGGCGCAGGCCAAAACGTTTCTGACCAATGCGTACAACAAACGGACATTTGGTCAGCTGAAGGAGATTGCCTACGCCGATGTGTTTGACGTGAGTAAGAAAACGACTAATCCGGAAGCAATTTTCCAGATCGTGTACAAACAGGGTGACATCAACTATGCATCAAGCATTGCCTTCAACAACCAGGCACAGGGCGAAACGATTAACTCGCTCAGAACGACGACGGGAGTGGGCGGCAACGTCACGCCCGACTTGGTGAAGGACTACGAAGATGGGGATATTCGAAAAGATTTCTCCATCAAATACGCCAACGCGGCCGTGGTGAAAGATTATTTTATTACCAAGTACAGAGATGCCAGCTCCACCGCCGGAACGAGCGGGTACGGGGGTAATGAATGGCTTTTGATCCGCTATGCCGATGTTATACTGATGCTGGCCGAAGTGAATCTGTATCTGGGTGATGAAGCAACGGCTATAGGTTTTCTGGATCAGGTACGGGATCGGGCCAAGTTGCCCCTGTACAGCGTAGCAAAAACGAACTCGGCTTACAGTGCCAAATACCCAACGCTCAAGCTCGCCATCCTGCACGAACGACGCGTTGAACTGGCCTTCGAAAATCAGCGGTGGTTCGATCTGCTGCGGTTCTTTACACCCACCGAACTGGTCACCTACATTCGCTCAAAAAGTCAGGCCGATTTTGGTGTAGCCCAATTGACGAACTTCGGAACGAAAGACTACTACTACCCAATTCCGTTCAACGAAGTGAAACTGAACCCGACCGGTATGTATCAAAACCCAGGGTATTAATGTTCAGTCCTGGTGCTAAGTGAAACGTCAGGATTTGTCAGTCCCCACAAAGGTCGTCGCCGACTATGTGGGCTGACAAATCCTGACGTTCTTTTGACTAATGGGCTAGAGAGTGTATTGCCGTAGCCTCCTCACGGCTATCTACGCTTCGTTCTGCTGGATACGTTCAAACCCACTTATTAACTTAATCCGTAGACGAAGCCTGAATCCTAGCAAAACCCTGTATGCAGCATGAACTCCGGCGCTCCAAGACAACTTACTCGTTTATTGATCCCACTGGGAAAAAGGATAGTTCAGCAGATTGGCGTTGTAATACTTTTCGTCAGACGTTACTTCTTGATCGATCCAGTCGGGAAATGCTACCGTTTGCTGTTCATCCGCAAGTTCGACTTCTGCAACAACCAGGCCCTGGTTTTCTTCCTGAAATTCATCGACCTCCCAAACCAGCCCTTCGTAGAATACTCGGTAGCGAACCTTCCTGATAATCGGTGATTGGCAAAGATGATCAAGCATTGACTGAGCATCGGCGTAAGGAATGGGATACTCATATTCAGTCCGGTTCGCACCGACCGTTCTGCCTTTGATGGTTAGATACGCGCGGTCTTCTACCGTACGAACCCGCACGGTCCGGTCCGGGTGAGTGCTCAGATAGCCTTGCTGGTACAGTTGGCCCTCGCTCTGTTTTTTCCACTCCTCTCCCTTAACCAAAAACTTTCGTTCGATTTCGATTCCCATGATACGTGCGTCAAGTAATTTGAAGGTGGTAGTCTAGTCTACGATTTCCTGACGAGCTTCCGCCTGCCATATTTTCCAGTGCAGCCGAAACCGTCTTACAAATTCACCAGCCTTTTCGGCCAGTAACCGGTTTGCCAGGGGGTGGATTTGCGTCTGCAACTGAGTTCGTTCTTGTTGCAGTGCTTGCAGTAGTGTTTTTTTCGATTGTTCGTTACGCAGCACAAGCCGATCGGATTCTATCAACTGGGCTAACACGCCAAAATCATGGTCATCGCCTAACAGTTCACCCAGGCGACCCAGCTCATGCGCATAGGCTTTAAACAGACCGGGCCAGATCGGTTGCAACAACCGGGTATGATACCATAACGTTTTCACTTCTTTGCGTAACTCATGAAAATGGTCAATACTGGGTTCGTGGATGGCTTCTTTCAACGCCTGGCGCGCCCGCCGGTAAGTACGTTTCAGATTAGGTGCCATCAGTCGAAAGCCTGTATGGTGCCTGGAAAGACCCCTTACCCGCTGGGATGCCTGCTTAAAGGCACTGGACACCCGGTCAATCTGAGTAGCATCGTTATAAAACGCGTTGGCGGCTTGCTCCTGCTGCCCGATCAGGGCTTTTCGAAGGCTACCGAATAACTGAGCCGATAGACAAGTCGGTTGAGCCTGACGAAGCTTATCCAGGGTTTTAATCATGACAGTCGCATCCCGTAAGGAAGACAGCTGCTTGCCAATCGCTCGGTAGTGCTTGTTCGCCCGTTTGAAGTCTTTTTCGTTCAGCTCACTACGAACCAATCGAAAAAGGGCTCTTATTTTTTTTATTCGTTTTCGGATACTGTGAATTGTTTCTGGGGCTACCTGGCCCGGCTTATCCAAGGCATCAAGAGCCGCCTTTACTTCTTCGGTTAGAATTCGATTGATATTCGCGGCAATGGATTCCTGCCGTTCAAAGACATACCCCATGGTCAATCCGTTTTAGTAAGCTTTTGACGGATAACCCGACAAATGGCCACTTGGATTTAACTTTTCAGATTCGACCACGTGCTGCTTAAACCCTTCCTGCCCTTTACAAGACAAGAGGCTTCCCGATTTAGCTACCTTATGCTAAAAATGATGAGCTAGGTAATTGGCAAATAAAACGTTCGCGCTACTTTACTAGCCCCAATGCAAGTTGGGTTATTTATATTGACGTAAAGCCGTGTCTAGCTTGGATACGGCTTTTTTGTTCCACCCCGGCTGGGCTATTCCTGAACCCAGTAACCTATACGTGCGCAATACCTGGACGGACGTGGAACAGATCGTCCGGATTCTATCGTAAAAGTCTACTGCAACCAACAACGCATCTGATGCATGGCTGGAGAGCTACGAAACAAGCGTGTATGGCTCGGTATACAGAAGCAATGAGATTGGTTAAGCAGTAACAGCACCATTAGTCTGACCATGAATAGCTCCCCTAGTAAACGTTGAGCACGAGTTCCCTCAGTCGTAATCTAGATAGGTCGCAAAACGCTTGTCAATACGCCGTTGCCCAATCTGCGCCTGTTCGAGTTGCCGGAGGTAGAGCGTTATCTGTAATTCAAGACGGACACAGCAAGACTCCCAATGGGGCGTGTGGGGGAGATCTCGAATACGACTATTCGTGTCGTCGATGGCTAGTTCAAGCCAATCGATTCGGGTCTGGTATGTAGCGTGCAATAGCCGGGAAAAACCAGTGAGCAGCCGGTTATGAGCCGATTTTAGACTAATCGGCTTATTCAGAAGAGCTTGCCAGTCGTGCTCCAGATTCTTAATATGCGTTCCAACTGGCTCACCGTCGAAAGCCTCGACGGGCAATGGCGTGCGCTGACCATTATCGATCAGATCAACACTGATCAACACATCCCCGGTTGCGGTAATCGTACCAAGTACATCAAAAGCAGCTTCCAGTTCAGGAACGTGACAGAAAAAGGGTCGAAAATTACCCTCCCTGTCCATGGTGACAGACAATAAGAACATACCCGTAGAAAATTAAACAAGTTGTAGCGTATACGCCTAACGGTTCAGCTATGTTTAGTAAGCAGTAGCAGATCGTGAGCCAAAGGAGCCTCCACAGTACTCACTGCTAACGAACTTAAAACCCATAGTGGGTTGGCGGCAACGTAGCCGTCTCCCACCAGTACGTGCGCAGATCCCGGAAAAGAGTTAGCCAGTCCGTAAACTCAATGGGCTTAACCACATAAGCCGAAGCACCCAGTTGATAAGCCTGACCAATATCAGCCCGGTCGGTCGAGACAGTTAGCACCACAACCGGAATTTTACCGATTGCCGTTGAGGTCGCTTTGATCTGTTTAAGCAACTCCCACCCATCGGAACTCGCCGGCAAGTAGAGATCCATCAAAATCAGTTTGGGGTATTCCCATTCTTGATAGTGCCAGCTCTCGATTAGCGCTACTGTCTGCGTCAGGTTGGCTGTCCGCTGAGCGGTTACTCCACTCATACAGTGACTCATTGCCTGTTGGATGAGTAGCCATTGATCGTCGTTATCCTCGATGACGAGTACTTTAGCGTTCCTGAGATTAGCTTTACTGGGGGTAAGTGTATTTGGCATGAGTACGGGGAGGATTAGTAGGCTTATCCCTCTCGCGAAGAGCCAGGCTGAAGGGATGAAGGCGTACTACCAACACGATCGGAATGTGAATCCTTGGATGTAGTGCGGGAGGCCAGGCTAAGACGTGCAGAAGGCAGTCACGAGGTGTCCAATCCGCGCGCTTATCGGCTAAGGCAACGGCAGGGCAGAGATCGTACATAGTAAAGGTAAGCTACTTCAGTTGAAAACAAACCCAAATAGCTGTTTTTATCGACGCGTAGTCAACCCAGATAAGCAACGGCTATACATGGATAGGTTGATCCATGTAGCCCAATGGCAGCACCAATCCAGCTGATAAACGTCAACGAGCCTGACCGAATAGAAGGAATCTGTTGAATGACTCATAGTTATAAGGCACCTACATTGACAACTTGCGTCCAGGAGTAGACTAGTGATCTACCAAAGAAAATAATAGCGGGTTTGGTTGGGCCAAGCTCCAGTTTGGCCCAACCTGTCTGCTGGTCAAATTTACGCTCCGAATTAAATGGATAAAGCATTAGCGGCATCTTCCCGTGTTTGCTTTGCTTTCATCAGAGAATAGAAGGATTCATTGACCGGGCCATCCTCATGGCGGACTGATCAATTATAAACGTAGCTAATCAGCAGTCCTAATGCCTTTACTGACAATCTGTTATTCTCGTTATTGGGCCAGCTTCAGTTGAGCACCGGTCAGGAACGAAACCCGCCCACCAGTCTGATAGACGATCTTGGTTGCCAAAGCCGTAACCCCAGCGCCAACCGTGACGACATGGCCAACCTGTACCTGGTCGGTTGC
This sequence comes from Spirosoma agri, assembly GCF_010747415.1. Lineage (NCBI taxonomy): Bacteria > Pseudomonadati > Bacteroidota > Cytophagia > Cytophagales > Cytophagaceae > Spirosoma > Spirosoma agri. The sequence continues at coordinate 24,674 of NZ_JAAGNZ010000007.1, forward strand.
GGTTGGTACCCGGTTGCAGGACCAGGTATCCGGGCTGGTCCAGTTGCCGTTCCGAACGGTTGTCATCACGGTACAGGGTGGCGATGAAGATTGAATCCATAGCCCATAATCCTCCATCTGGCCAGCGCCATATTGTGCACTGCCTGTAAGGGCGCATGGCGTTCCGGCTGAGCTGGGACTATCGGCCATCACCCGAATCCGTAGCAGCGTGTTGACCGTTGCCGTTTGCGGAATAGCTACCACCGCCGTCGCGCTGTTTGCCGAACTGGTTAGTACCTGTTCGCCCGCGTCGGTGAATACGCCATTCCCGTTGTAATCAATCCAGACCCGTAGCTGGTGGCTGTTGGTAAAGATTCCTTTCACCGAAACGGTATAGCTACTGCCTGCCGTAACGGTGGTCTGCGTCACGCACGATAGATCGAGGTAGTTGTACCCATCACTACTGGATGTGGACGATTGATTGTCGATCGTGTTAAATCGGAAGTTTTCCGTACCATAATAAATACTCTGTCCACCCGATACCGCCACGGAACAGGAAGCGACCGGGCTGGGTCCGGGACAGCCTGCACCCGCCGGGTCAATAGCGACAACCGTGTATGAGTAGGGGGGCTGGGTAACCCCGTTTAGGACGACACCCGATACCGTTACCCGAAACGATTTGTCAGCAGATCCATTCCAGGCCAGATCGGTAGCCGCATTGTCCAGATTCCAGACAAGCGTGTTGTCGCCAGCACCATTGGAAACCGGATGGGTCGTCAGGGCAAGCGGTGTTCCCGTCTGATCTTGTACCGTTACCGAAGCCGACGAGAACGTTGCGCCCGGAATGCTGAACGACCAGCGAGGGGGAATCAGGGTCCGGGGTACAAAACCGGCGGGGGGGAAGGCAACATACGCGGGCAGCGAAACGGGCGTGACGAAGAGATTAAACACCCACAGGGCGTCGCTGAACCCAAAGCCGTTAGAATTAGTCCGGGCGCTACCGTGACCAAAACTGGCTGCACGCGAGTAGAGAATCCAGCGTCTGTGGCCAGCGATCTCATTGCCATTGCCGTTGTCGTCCATGAATTGTTTGACAGCCTGGCTGGAATGACTGCCTAGTGCCAAGTTGGAGTTGGCCGCTCCATTATAGCCCTGGGGTGTGTAACAGAGCCAGGTAGAAGGCGGAGCATGACTCAGATTATTGTTGGCAGCCATGATCAGGGCAGCCGCCTGCGTATCGGTATTGCGGCTGGGGTCGAACGTCATGTTGTCGGGTAAGCCCACCAGTCGACGGTAGTAGTTGATCCGCTGAAGGGTACGATCCTGAGCTAGTTGGGAGATCATGCCCGGCACGCATCCGGAAAGATTCCCGGTCCAGTTGAGCTGGTTATCGCTCACGGCAGAACCAATATAATTCTGGTAATAGTCAGCGATCACGGCCGTGCGGCTCCAGGGATCGGTGACTGCGTTGACTACTACATCGCCGGGGTTTGCCAGTGAATCGGTTATGGGATGGGTATATCGAGGTGCTTCGTTGAGCGTGTCAACGGGAGCCTGCTGAGCTGTGGCTTGTCGTGACACAAACAAGCTGACGAACAGACACCAGCGAACAAAGCGAAGAAATTTCTGCATAGGTTGAGTTAAGTGGCTGACCTGTGCATTGAAACTTATTTCTAGGTGTACTCGCATTAACGTGCGTTTTGAAGCTGAGGGAGCTGGTTAAACCGTCTTATCGGAGCTGGGAGGCATTCGTCTTACTACGACGAACTTACCCATATGCTCATGCCTACCTGACGACCAACGTACAAGAAAAAAACAGTTGGTCCAAGTAGGATTGCTGCTGTACTCTATTTAGTTTTTTTCCGGCTGACCAACGTTATGCAGTCAACCGGAAAAAACTCACTATTGATCACAAGCCGTTTAATCGGCAGCAATAGGAAATACATGCGATTGGAACAATCCCGTAAGCTGATTGTAACGTGTAAATTTATACGCATGGTTTTAGGGTTGACCAGTGTTAGTCTTGTTTACGTGCCAATTAACCACCGGTCAGGACCAATAGGATGGAGAGCCCAAATTGTAGAAGAAGCAGGTGATCTTGCCGTTAAGAAACAACCCGCTGAGGATGTGTAGTGGATTGTTTGATTACCATTTCCCGCATAAGGCTTGTCCGCTACGTTCTGTGTTAACCCGTAGGAAAGAGACCATTCATGTATGGTTTTCGGGGCAGATTTAAGGAGAAAACACCAAGTTGACCACGAGTAACGACGTGCATTAAGTGAAGTACTCCGGGAAATGACATCGAATCAGTATGACAAGAAACTGATCTTAACTAGCGGGACTACCGAGCAAGCAACCCCGATAGGATCAATCTACCATAGCGGGGTTAGATTCTGAGTGAGTCGGAGAGATCGAAAAACCTGTTACTCAACGTTGTTTGTCACAACAGTGCCAGTGGCTGGTAGTCTGCGGTCAAGATCACTCAATTTTTAGTTACTGCTTTTTTGAGTGTAGGGAATGGTTCTGTCTACCCGCAAGAGAAGCAGCAAATGAATCTTCCTAAAGAGCTTTTGGTTGCCTTCCTTTTGGCCGATACGCTTCTACCACGTATCCTGCTTCGGACCGCTCTTTTACGCTTGGACGGATTTAACTTAAGATCTTTAGCTTACTGATCCTACCCGTCAAAGTCATAAAGGAGCAAAAATGCGCTACCTAGGTATCCTGTCCATTAGTCATTATACGTAGTATGCCAATACCCAATTTTACGTATAATGACTAATAGACAGAATACCAGCCACTGGAAGTTGGTGAAAACTTATTCTATTATTAATGCAATCAACAAGAATTGCCTAGTGGCCCAACAAAATGGATAATTTATTCATCACTTTCAGCCCTGATTTTTATGCGTGAATAGGTTTATAAAAATGCTTTTCTTTTTCACGAATAGCGGTCGAGCATAGTATACGTAGTTTATCCCGACTTCGCTTTAAGCGCATCTTCACTGAACTTTCCGATAAATCATATTGCTCACTAATATGTTTTATTGTCAGTCCCTGCTCATATTTAAGTTGTAACATAGCAACGTCTATATCCTGCAGTTCATTCATAAAAAAGTGTAATACCTGCTTTTGTCTATTACTGATTTCAGACGAATCTGGCTCACTAGTTTCTTTCAACGTGACCGTTGATAATGATTCAGTGCGCTTGCTGGAACGGATATGATCTAGACAGTAATTATAGGTAACCGCATATAACCAAGTTGAAAATGTTGACCGGTTTTGAAAAGTCTCTATTTTGTTGAGTACTTTAATAAAAATGTCCTGGGTTAAGTCCTTGGCTATTTCCGTATCATCCGTCATTGATAAGCACTTTCTATAAACCTTATAAAAATACTTAGCATAAAGGACGTCAAAGCTGTCGATAGCTTCATTTGCCGAATAATCACTGTTTTGTGGTTCGGATAGTAGAGAAAAACCATTCATAATACACTAAAAATTTTAACAATGAACATTCAATTGATTAGTTATTACGAAAAGTTAGATAAAGCAGTTATCGAGTTAGCGGGTTATGATACTAAAACCTAGTTTGAGAGAAAAAATTTTATTCACAACAAGGTAGCATAAACACAAGAACCAGAGAACTCGAGTTTTTTTATTATAGATAGTTGATGAAGCTGATTGGTCAAAAAAAATAGACAATACTAATAAACTGATAATTAGTTTGTTATATGCAAGTATTCACAATTAATTCCTCGTTTTATTATTTCATACCTTTACTTATTTCAGACAAGGTTATAGCTTTTTGCTGTCATTATTATCAAAAATGATCAATTCAACAAGGGCTTATTGGTTTTTCTAATTCCATCCAGCGTAAGAAATCAGATGCTTTTGCTTTGCTAATTATAACAGGCTCTTGGATGGGAGGATCTAAATTTACTCCCAGCTTGCGAGCTTGCAGCAGTTCTATGTGCACAATGCTTTTTCGGTTAATTAGGAAACGACGGTTTGCTCGATAAAATTCTGTCGAATCGAGTTCTTGCTCTATTTTATCCAGTGTACGATTCAAAAGATATTTCATGTCTTTTGCCTGAACATAAATTAAATCTCGTTGTCGATATATATAACATATTTTACTACTCTGTAATAATTTAATTTTATTACCTTGATAAATAGGTAAAGATTTCGTTGATGCGTTTTTCAGGTTTTCCTCAAGATGATATTGATTATACAGCGAATTTATTCGAAAAAACTTTTGGAAGCTTTCATTCAGCTTTTCAGCTTTAACAGGTTTAATGATATAATCTATCACATTACTGGCGAAACTATCCAAAGCATATTCGGCATAAGCGGTACAGTAAATAACAGGAATATCTAAATTGAGTCGTTCAAAAACTTCGAAGCTCAACCCATCAATCAAAAGAATATCAGCCAACACGAGATCTGGTATTTCATTATGGGTCAACCAGTGAATAGCAGCTTCAACAGAAGACAGACTCGTCATGACTTCAAGAGAGACAGGTAGCGAGTTTAAAATTTGATTTAACTCATCAACTATCTTCGTTTCATCTTCCAAGATTAGGATCGTCATGATCGAAAAGAATAAGTTGATACTGTTTCGGTAACAAGGAGTAAAATGCAGGCACGTTAATTACATTTGCGTCGAGTAGTTGTCCAACTATTATTTTTTAGTTCCTTTTTCTTGCATTTAGACAATAAATAAGTAGCTCAAAATTAACAATTAGATAACATAAAATCAGTATGATTGCTTACTTTTAATTGCACGAAGCGGGCAAATCTTTCTATCAAGCGGGCAGCGAAAAAAAACAGTAATAAAAGAAATAAAATGTTATAGTTTCCTATAAATGATATTAGTAATGTAGTAAGATTGAAATATTGATGTTTGTAAATAAAGTTTTATAGAAAATATCCACAAATAAAAAGTAGTTACAATAATGTTATACGTTTATGAGTGAAGATTAATTTAACTTGATAATTCTTTGTTCCGGTGTCTTATATACGATCAACAACCTTTTCAGTTTGCCGCATCCTGACGTTGTAAAGGCGATAGTAACGATACTGCTGGCAACGAACTGTTTTAATAGTGGCTCTGTGATGTTATAAGTAGCATAATAACCAGTCAAAGCCTGCTAAATTGCGGGAGCAAATTTTCCACTAAGTTACCTTTATGATATAGCCAACTTACTCTAGCGGTAACATCTGTTTTTATTTGAATTAGTATAATGCTAGACTGAGTATAATTCCTTGTATTAGTAGTCGTATTTTTACTGAAATGAATAGATTTGACTCTTTAAATTAATGAAACTGACGGCTCTACTCCTTTCTGTTTTTTCCCTGTTTGTTTTTGCGCTTATGTTTTTAGTCGAGTCTTTGACAACTCCACTTGGGACGCAGTGTAGGATAAAGACGGGATTGGCTGCTTTGTTCTACGGCACGTTTGCTATATTGATTCTGTACGGCTTACTATTTCTGACTGACTTTTAGACGTTTACTTTCTGGGACAAACCTCCACTTTCTGAGTGGTGTTAGCATTCATCCGGGCGTAGTTATCGGATTGTACAACACTGTAAACTCACACCGTCCAACGCTGAAGCGGCAAATAACTACTTGACTAGAATCTAGTAACCCTGATCAAAGTTACTTTCTGCTGAAAGCCTACCATAATCATCGTTCGTCTTTAAATCAACAATTGTCATAAACGATCATTTACGACGTGTTGACTATTTATCAGTTAAGTCGTATTTTTGATACTGATAATTACTACCAATGAAAGCACTGGCTTGTACCGCTCAAGGAAGTACCAGTATCAATCAAGCCGCTACGACACTAACTGTTGGTCAGGCCGTCCACTATTTTTCGGCTAGTCTGGCTAAGCCCGGCAACTATCCAAGGATCGTTAAAGCATACCTCATTTACTGCCTCATGCATGGGTATGCGTTCGATAAATTTAGCTTGAGTCTTTACGCAGGAGGGTGCCCTTCCAATCGCGTCTCACCGATCCGTAAGTTTATTTTCTGGTACCAACTACAGGGGCAACCGATCATCATTGCTGATCCACCTAATCAATCGAAGCGCATTCCCGCAGCGGATGGTTTACTGCTGGGATTTATGGCTGATCCCGAACTTAATCTTGCACCAAGTTCCCGTAAGACCTATCTAAGGGTTCTCAATGGTTTCTTCGAATTTCTCTCTATGCAGCGTTCAGCTGGAGAGCAAGCCAGCTTTAGTGCTCAAACCATCACTACCTATTTGACTGCAAAACGCCTGTCTGCGTTTACTTATAATCTATATCTATCCTGTTTGAAACAACTGGCTGAATGGGTCATCAAAACGCAGGAACAACACAAGCTAACGGCCAATCAACTGAAGGATTTGCAAACCATCACCCGGCTCAAAGGCAACCGTGTCGGACGGGATTACCACAAGGATAGTTTAACCGGAACAGAACGCGACCATTTTCTGGCTACTATCGACAATCCTCATGATCGTTTGATGATGGCACTGATGGCCTGGGGCGGCTTGCGTACTATCGAAATCGTTAGACTTCAGTTCAATGACATTGATCTGAAGCGTAAACGAATCTGGGTATTAGGGAAGGGGATGAGTACGAAACGTGCTATTCAGGTACCGATGGTCTGCCTCCCACTTATTGAGGCTTACTTTCGTTTGTTTCCAGCAAGTAAACAAACGTCAGCAGAGCCGTTATTTGATCAATTGTCAACACGTTCCATTCGGTATCGGGTACAGAAATACCTGCTTCTCAGCGGGCTACAGCGGGCTCGGCTATCTGCCCATAGCTTGCGTCATACGGCGGCTCAGCGTTTGCTGGATGAAGGTGTTGACCCCGTTCATGTTCAACGGCATTTGCGACATAAAAACTTCGAAACGACGTTGATCTATGTACGTAAAAAAACCGATGAAGATTACTTCGAAAGCATCCGTTAGTTGGTCAACTTTATAATCCGTTCCCCGGCTGTAAGCGTAATTTTATTACTTTACCTGTTGGTATACTTGTCGCATTAACGCAGACAACGAAGAATGTCGGGCAAATTTCCCATTGGGAGAGCCATTAGCCAGTTGAATCTCAGCCCAATAAATCGATATTACATATGGAAGTAAAGCAATACCTAATTATTGATGATACTCAATCAGACGCCTTATACTTAAAAAATTTAGTAGATAAGTTTCCTGATTTTAACCTTATTGGCGTAACACCGACACTTGACGCGGCCCTTCTGCTTATTGATTCTCAACCCGTTGACCTGATCTTTCTCGATATTAACCTCAACGGTCAACTCGGATTAACATTACTCAAAACAGGCATAGCCCTGCCGCCCGTCATCATAACCAGTGCTTACCCGGAGTACGCTTTGGAAAGTTACGAAATAGGTAAGGCGGCCGATTATTTGCTGAAGCCTTACACACTTGAGCGATTACACATCGCCCTATCCCGAGCGTTTCAATGGCAGAATCAACCAAGCAACGGTGAAGATAATTCTGTTTTTTTGAAGATGGGCCGCAGAGCTCAGCGATTTACGTTTCAATCGATCGATTACGTAGAGGCATTCGGAATTTATTCCAAAGTATACGCCAATAATCAGATGTATCTGGTCAACGAACGACTCGCTGCCATGGAGGATCTGCTGCCTACTCATTTATTCAGACGTATTCATAAATCATACCTCATCAACATCGGTAAACTAACGAGTTATAACAGGCATAACATCTGGTTAAGTCAGACGAAAATTCCAATTGGCCGCTCATTTCGGCCGGGCCTGGAAACCCTGTTGTCACTGTTCGACACATCCGAAGAAAAGGCGGATTAATTGCGTCTGCACCGCGCCTATACCACCCGTACACGCACGGTCCATCAGGCCAAGTAGTACGCTCAGTTACACTGCATCAGCTTCAATTATTGTCACGTTGTGCCACACGCTACGATTTATCTATATACTATGTTGCTCTCTGCCTGGCTGGTCGCAAGTGTACCAGGCGCGGCACGTGGACAATCCACAACGTTGACTGAGCTGAGGAAAAGCTTGCAGAAACCCCAGTCCGATTTCACCCGGGCCATGCTCTTGATTGAACTTGGGCGGACTTATACACAACTCAATCTAGATTCCAGCTGGTATTTTCTTCGTCAAGCGATCGATGTAAGCAAGCGGCTTCCCAATAAACGAATTCTGATCAGGGCTTACACGAGTCTGGCCACCACGTATGTAGTGACTGGAGAGCATGCGAAGGGGTTGGCTATTCTGCGACAAGCCGAGAAAGTAGGCCGCTTGTATCCATTTGATAGTATTCAACTTGACCTCCAAACCAGGCTGACTCAAGTTTACAGGATTCAGGGCAATTATGAGCAAGCTCTTACATTAGGGTTAAAACTTGAAAAGCAGGTAGACCGCTATCCTCAGCTGCAAAGCGCATCACTATTAACCTTGTACACCGAACTGGCCCTTACCTATGAGCATCAAAATAATGACTCACTGGCATTACCTTATTACCTGAAAGCAAATGACTATGCGCTGAAACACAAGAAGAAAAAGTCATTGATTGGGACTTTAGGCAACCTGGGAGAGTATTACGTGACCCGGAAAGACTTCGCTAAAGCGGAGCAGTACATCAATGAATCGTTACGCATCAGCCGAGAATTCAACTTCAATCACAGCACGGCAGAATCGCTGCGAAACTTAGGCGAAATCAAACAGAACCAGCGTCACTACACGGCCGCTGTCGGGTACTACGAACAAGCTTTATCGATTCAGAAACAAATTGGAGCCAAGGAATTCATCGGTAACATCTACATAGAGCTGGCTCAGAGTTATATAGCGCTGAAAGAACGACCGAAAGCACTTGCCTACGTTGAGCAGTCCATCGATCTCTTCCGTCAGATACAGTCTGCTCACTACCTGCACAAAGCGTTACGGTTAAAATCGAGCCTGCTGGAGCAGCAGGGATCCTTTAAAGAAGCCCTGCGTTCAACCCGGCAAGCCCAGGTACTAAGCGACAGTTTGACGGGCCTGGATAAGCAAAAGGCCATCGCCCAGATCCAGGCCAGTTTCGATCTGGAACGCAAGCAAAACCAGATAGTTAACCTTAAAAAAGACCTGACCTTACAGCAACAGGCCAGCAATACGATTCAACTGGAACTCAAGCTGGCACAGCACCAGCGAACGTTTTTGATTGTTGTTTCTCTCTTGCTCCTGCTGATCATCCTTATTACGTACATCAACTACAATAAACTGAAACAAGCACAGCAGTTGTTGCGTCAGCAAAAAGATGAAATCGTACGGCAGACCGATCAGTTGGTTGAGCTTCATAAAACGAAAGACCAATTATTCTCGATCATCAGTCATGATCTCCGTAGTCCCCTGATTCGGTTAAAACAGGATATTCATCAGCTTTTGATCAATGTTCATTCAGAAAATAGGCAGATGGTCTCTTCCCTGACCGGAATCGAGCAAAAAACAGACAACGTACTTGCCCTGCTGATGACGCTGCTCGACTGGGCCTTTGTGCAGTTCAAAGGGTTTCAGACTACGCTACAGGTCCTTAATCTGGCGGATCTGGTAACGCCGGTGTTTGGTCATTTCGCGGATCGTCTCAATCAGAAACAGATTACAGTCATCAATCAGATTGAGGCTGATACAATAGTCTTCGCTGATAAGCAGCAACTAGGAATCGTGCTGAGGAATTTGGTAGACAACGCGATCAAATTCACGCCCGTACAGGGTTACATTCGCCTGCTGACGATTGAACATGCCGATAGTATAGAGCTTCAGATTCGGGACACGGGTATAGGGATGTCGCCGGAACTGGTCGGTCAGCTCTTTAGCCAGCCTGAGGTGCGTCAGGGTACCCAGGAGGAGGAAGGAACAGGCCTGGGTATTCTGATCAGTCAGGAGTTATTGAGCAAGCAAAAGGGGACGTTAGCCGTAGATAGTAAGCCCAACAAGGGAACCACGGTGAAAGTTACGCTAGCCAGGCCACATCCTGCCGATTACGCCCAAAACCATCGGTAACGCCAACGACTGAGTCGTTCATGTCAAAAAATAGGTCGTTTATGTAGTCGACTCCCTGAGTGGTTTACTTATCAATAGTTTTATTGACTAATCAATGAATAACTGCCTAATATGAACGCTAGCCATTCAATCGACCCCATTAAAGACTTAACGGCTAACAGTGCCAATAAGAACACCTCAACGTTTTGCGCATCGCACATTCATCTAGTCGCGACCAGTTCCAACAAGCCGACAGAATTCGATTGCCTGATCGCGCAATACAAAGCAAAAGTGTTCGAACAGATCGCTTATCTGTACAAGCCATAATGACCAGACAGCGAACGTACACGTTTTCCTGAACGGCTTGTGTCGCTCATGGGCAAGCTAAGGTCAACAAGTCTGCATCTGCAATTCACGACAACATAGCCAACCAATTGCCAACGTTCATCCTGCTGCTGGCTGACGTGTTTTTTCGCATTGGCTTTCTCACTCTGTTACCAAAATACTCAGTGAAGTAAGGCGGCATCGGCATCCTGTTTAACGTCTATCTGAGTGGTTATTGTCCTTCGGCCTACCAGTAATACCAGCAGGGCAACCGATGCCGAACCCGCCATGCCCATCACCATCGGAAGGGCAGAAGGTTCTTCGAACATACTCACGAAGACCGAAATCAACGTGCCCATGCCCATTTGCAGAGCGCCCATCAACGCCGAAGCGCTACCGGCATTCTTGGCAAAGGGGGCCAGTGATAACGCAGCCGCATTGGGATTGGTAAAGCCAATGCAACACAGGAAGATGAACAGAAAAATAAGGGTAATCGAAAGTGTTAGCCAGCCATTCAGCGCCACGGCCAGAAAAGTCAACGCAATAATTACCTGCCCGATCAACGCAACGTAGACAATCTGCTCGCTTTTGTGGCGTCTCAGGAGCAGTGTATTTACCTGACTTGATCCGATAAAACCAACGGAAAGAACGGCAAATATCCAGCCATACACTTTTTCATTGGTATGAAACACGTCCATAAATACAATCGGTGAGCCCGAAACGTAGGCAAAAAGTCCGGAAAAGGCGATGGCACTGGTGAAGGCATAGGTGTAAAATTGGGGCTCACGCAGCACCTGCCAGAAGTTAAGCAGAATCGGTTTTGGCTTCAGCGAAATCGACTCATCGGGTTCATAACTAGCAGGTAACCAGAAGAAAACAGCGGTAAAGATCGCAATGCCCATCCCCGTGAGAATGACAAATACGGCTTGCCATCCCAGTGCAGCGGTGACATAGCCACCAACCGTTGGAGCGATCATCGGCGAAGCGCCCACCACGAGCAGTAGCAGCGAGAACACCTTGGCATTGTCTTTCACCGGAAACAGATCACGCACCATAGCCACCGAGGCTACCGCTGCCGCGCAACTACCGATGGCCTGTATGACACGCATGGCGATCAGCCCTTCGATACTCGTCGTAAAAGCGCAGCCTGCTGAGGCAAGGATGTACACGATCAGGCCAATGTATAACGGGTTTTTTCTGCCAAACCGGTCGAGCAAGGGTCCGTACAGGAGCTGGCCCACAGAAATGCCAATGAAAAAACCGGACAGGGATAGCGAGACTTTGGCCGGGGTTGTATGCAGATCTTTGGCAATGGCGGGAAAACCCGGCAGATACATATCAATGGAAAACGGCCCCAATGCGGTTAAACTACCTAAAATCAGGATAAGAAAAAAATACGTCTTTTTGGACATTGGACAGGATGGGGTAAAAACCAATCTGGCTAGCCAGATACAGAAGCAGGCTGATTATACCCTGTTCAACCTTACCGGAGTCACACAAGTTCAGGTTCAATACCGTTGGAAATGGCTATTGATTCATTTAGAGGGTTTTATGATAAACCGGCATATGACAACAAATTGGCCCAAATTTGGGTCAATTTGTCAGTTGGGTGAAGCAATCTTGGGCCGTTAATCCGCTAAAATTGCCGTGTTTATCCACAAGCAGGAACAGTTAAGCCGTGCGCCAGCTGCGGTTCTAGATGGCACTTGGTACCGAACAAGTGCAGGGCTGTCTTAGGGTTGATGGGTGATCTTTACATCGGTGAAATAACCTTCGGTGCCCACGTCGACCCACAGGCCAACACCGCCCGTTTGCGTAGGGCCGTGCTTTAGGTCCGTCACAATCAAGGCAGGTTGTTGTGTATTGTTCAGGTACAACTTCGCCACCTGCCCGCTGATCACTATTTTTAGGGTAATCCATTCATTCAGTGCCATGTCGGCATACGATTCGTAGCGCTCCGGGGCTTCTTTCCGCAGGCGGTCAAATTTATAATCCGGGTACGAGTAGTATTGAATGGAATGGTTGCGCCTGATCTGATCGTCTGCCCGGCCATTGGTCGGACGAATGTAAATACTCTCGTAGCTCGAGTTGGTTTCGTTGATCCGGAACGCCACGCCGATAAAGCCACGGGCACTTTCCGTCGCATTCCTGAGAAGTCGGCTCAGCACCTTTACTTCGATAATGCCATTGGTAAAGTTAACGCCTTTGAGTCGAACGAACGTGGGTTCATCAACTTGTTCAATGGTAGAGTCTTTGACAACGCGGAGTGCTTCCTTATCCCGTATACGCGTCAACGACATGGATACCTGATTTGGCACTAATTTATCTTCAGTCAGTTTGATGGTCTGCGCCTGCAAGCTCGTAGTCCCTGCCAGGAAACCGATCATCAGGGCGAATAACGTTTGTTGCATAGTGTGTAGTTTAGCGGATTACAGGGTAGGGGAGCACGACAATCTTTCCGGCTCCCTGATTACTATCCATAAAGTGGTGAGCCATCACGATCTCATCCAGGGTAAACGTCCGACTAACGGCGAGCGTTATCTGTCCTGCTTCGATCTGGTGAATAAAGTCCTGAAACACCGCCGTTGGGCTTGTAATCTGGCCGCTGTTGTAGGTAGTCAGCCGTACGGTGGTGGGGATAACGTCCATGGGAGCGAAGTCAGGAATCGACCAGCTTTCGGCCAGCATCCCACTCATGCAGCCCGTGCCACCGGGTTTGAGACAGGTTAGCGAGTCGTGCAGTGTAGACGTACCTACGAGTTCCAGCATCTTATCAACGCCCTCGGGATAAATTGACCGCACGGCCTCATTGAGTGTCCCATTGTCAATCAGCACATGGGTGGCTCCATTTTCCCGCAACGCCGTTTCTTTTTGAGGATTACGCGTAGTGGCCAGCACCGTCAGGCCCGCATTTTTAGCCAGCTGGGTGGCCAGCATGCCCACCGACGAGCTGCCACCGCGAATTAGTAGAGTTTCACCCGGTTGAATAGCCAGAGCCGGATAGAGTGAGCCGTAAGCCGTTTGAAACATTTCGGGAATCGCACCCAGTACATCCCAGGGCAACGTACTCTGAAATGGCCGTACCAGATCTTTCGGTAACACAGTATACTCGGCATAGCTACCATCAAAATCCCGACCCATTCCGCCCATCAGCGCCATAACGGGCTGACCCTTGGCATACTGGCCGGAGGGGTCAATGTCTACTTCGCCGACGCATTCGATACCCAGCACTCGCGGAAATTGAACACCGGGTGAGAAGCCCTTGCGAGTCATTAGTTCGGAGCGATTCAGGCCGAAGGCTTTGACCCTGACCAGGACCTGTTCTGGCAACGGGGTCGGTACCGGGCGCTCTTCCAGGATAAATTCAGTGGGTGACCCAGGGCGATAGATGACAGCAGCTTTCATGGTAAAAACAGGTTAGTGTTGTAAAAAAGGCATTGTGCTGGCCCAAACCGCCGGAAAGTTAGCCAGAAATACGGGGTGGGGTGCATCGGGAATAATGCTGAGCTGGCTATTTGGAATCATCCGATAAGCCGCAATGATCGTTAGCCTTGACATACTGCCCTGCTCTGGGGTTGTTGCCGTAGGGAATGGCACCCGCTGGTGATGGTGTTGACAGCATAAAGTGTCGCAAGCCCACTACCGATTGGCAAGGAGCCATTGACGCACTAAGCAAGAATAAAATCAGTAATCGCCAATTCATGTTGCATCCAGTTGATGATACAAAAATGGCCAAGGCTGAACGAGTCCGGAATAAGCTAGCTTAAGAAATACCCTTGAACTAGATTAAGGGTAGAGACGATCAGGAAGCCAGATCTTTCCTGATTTTGCTCAAAAATTCGGGTGTAATGCCCAGGTAGGAGGCAATTTGGGTGTTAGGAAGTCGTAACGCCAAGTTAGGGTACTGTCCCAAGAAGGTAGTGTAGCGTTCCTGTGCCGTCGAACTGATTGATTGCAGTACCCGATTCTGGAGTTCCACGTAGTTGTTCTCGATAATGACTTTGAAGATCCGGTCTAGCTTCGGTATGTTCGTATAGAGAAAATAAAGATCCTGCTGGGCAATTTGAAGTATGACCGAGGGCTCAATGGCTACGATAAATAAGCCACTGGGCTGGCCGGAATGAAAGCTACCAATGTCAGCGATCCACCGGGCCGCCGGGCGGTCATTCTCCGCGGCAAATTGCAGATTATGCTCGGTTCCTTTCTTGTCAACGGCAAACAGTCGAAAGCACCCTTTGACGACAAATGAATAGTGTTTACAGGGAAAACCCTCCTGTAAGATAGCCTGCCGACGCTTGACAGGCCGTTGCACTACTCGTCCTTCCAGGAGATGTTTTTCATGGTCACTCAAAGGCATGTAATGCTCGAAGTGGTCAATCAGTGGCTGAAGTGTCAAATCGGTAGGCAGATCGAAACGTGTACGATGTAAGCATGACTGCATATACGCTGAAAAAGTTCGGCAGCTTTAACGCTGGACCGGTGTAGCATCTATGGCAATAAAAGATCAGAAAAACAGGGTCGTCGACATAGGGTCCTACGATAACACGAGAGTAGGTCAACAGTTTCAGGGTGGCAAAATTGCAACGGAATTCCTGATTCGACGCCACATCGTCCCGTTTACGATCCAACAAAGGGAGAGATTTTCACGTTTTGTTAAGAGGAATCGGCAGCCAAGACGTCCGATCAGCAGAAATACGATCAGACGTGATCGCGATGGCTGCCAGGGTAACGGAGCCAACCTGGTACTGTCCTCGTAGTGGTCGATGCCTGGTTTGTATAACGCTGCGCTCACGAAACAAACGCTCAACGAAACATGAAAAACCAAGTTCTGCTCAGTATCGCCAGCACGTTACTGGTGGTTGCTTCCTGCAAATCGGATGTAACCGACGAAGCAACGCCCACCGGATCAACCAGCACCTCACCGGTCGAAACCAACCAGCCAAATACGACATACACTCCGGCTTTTGCGGGACAAACCCGAGCGGCCGGTGTTCGATCAACCACCAGCTACGAAAGCACCGTTCTGACCACCGCTCTCAGGAGTCCGTGGGGCATAACCAGCCTACCCGATGGCAGACTGCTGATTACGGAAAAGGCTGGTACCATGCGCATTGCCACGACAACGGGACAGCTTGGTCAGCCGATCACCGGCATTCCGACGGTCAATGCAGCGGGGCAGGGCGGGCTTCTGGGGGTTCGGGTCGATCCTGCATTTGCGACCAACCGAACAATTTATTGGGTGTTTTCTGAGTCCGGTACTGATGGTAATCTGACGGCGGTGGCGAAAGGGCAATTGTCACAGGATGAAGCCAGAATTGAGGGCGTAACGGTCATCTACCGCGCTTTACCGGCCTATCGGGGAACGGCGCATTATGGCGGTCGAATCGTAATCGATCAGGCGGGCAACTTGCTGATCAGTACGGGAGAACGATCAGATCTGGCGACTAGGCCTCAAGCCCAGTCGCTGAGTTCAGGACTGGGAAAAATTGTTCGTATCACGAAAGAAGGTAATCCAACATCGGGTAATCCGCTGGCCGGACAAGCGGGAGCCCGGCCCGAATTATATACCTACGGGCATCGCAATCCGCAGGGATTGGCGCTCCATCCGGTAACGGGTGATCTGTGGCAAAGCGAACACGGGCCAAGAGGAGGTGATGAACTAAACCACATTCAGCCGGGTGCTAACTACGGCTGGCCAACCATTACGTACGGGCTCGAATATAGCGGTAGCCGGGTAGGAGATGGTATTCAGCAACGGGAAGGGCTTCAGCAACCCGTTTACTATTGGGACCCCGTTGTCTCGCCCAGCGGTATGACGTTCTATAGCAGTGATCGCATTCCGGAATGGAAAAATAATCTCTTTATCGGTTCCCTGAGCGGTATGCACATCGCCCGGTTGGTAATCGAGAACAACCGGGTTGTCGGCGAAGAACGGTTGCTGGCGGCTGAGTCGCAGCGATTCCGGGACGTAACCCAGGGAATAGACGGTGCTTTGTATGCCATCACGGATGAAGGTAGATTGTACCGAATCGATAAACGGTAGGAGCCAACGGTAGTCCATTGATGCAGTCAGCCAAATCGGTCCAGTTGAGCAATTCGTTGCCTAGCTGGACCGATTCGATTACAAGTCAGCCTCGTTTATAGGCCGGAAAGTGTTGCAGTGAAACGTCCGGGCACATAGCCTACGACTGTACACGTCCGGACCATTCCGACGGTATAGCTTTCGGGATTAATATATCTACTCAGCAGATGTGAGTCAGTATCAGCTTACGTACCGAATATTGTTCGGCAGGTCGTTTGTGGCTTCGCTAGTTCCGCCCGTCAACGATTTCCTTACTCCTTTGTCTTTCAGCATCTGCCCAATCTCATTGGCTAGATAAATAGAGGCCTCGATCTCTGCTTTACGAATGGCGACACTTTCGATATTGAAGCCGAAAGGAATCGAGCGTTCCACACAGAACGTAGTTAGCGCCGACGCGATATCGAGGCATACGTTTACGGACTTTTCCAGGATGTCGTCTGATTTTTTCAGCTCGTCTTTCAATTCATCCGGCACGTGGATGCCTAACCACTCCATAAAATGAAGCGTTTTGGCCGATCCGCAGGCGGTGAGGGTGAAAATAATAGTCGGGGGAGAGATCTGTTGCCGGTTGCAGCGGCTGGACAAATCGTCGATGACTTGCTTGGCGTAATCAAGGTTGAAAACGCACTGAGAAATGAAGTACGACACACCGCAGTTCATTTTATCCAGTATCCTGACATCTTCATCGTTCAGCACGTTATGCCGTTCGGGGATGGTTACCGCTCCAATAACGGATGTATCCCGGTGCTTACTCCAGATAGCATAAGCTTCCTGAAGACTGGTCTTTACGGGAAAATCCGGTGCCGGTACGCCGACAAAAACGGGATAGAACTGGTGTGCGTGCAGCGTTTCCAGCCAATCCGCCAACTCTATGGAAGAAAACTTGCCGGCAGGGCGGTAGATTATTTTCGGAATGGTCAACGTGTCCAGATAACCGGAAGCAAAAACCAGAGGGTCCAGCGCATTTAAGAACGGAAAGGGCCTTTCTTCTGTCGTCCGGGCTGATTCATCCTGGACAT
Organism: Spirosoma agri; assembly: GCF_010747415.1. NCBI lineage: Bacteria > Pseudomonadati > Bacteroidota > Cytophagia > Cytophagales > Cytophagaceae > Spirosoma > Spirosoma agri. The sequence continues at coordinate 42,096 of NZ_JAAGNZ010000007.1, forward strand.
CATACACGACGAGTGCATCGATGTCCAGCGCAGCCAGGCGCTCTATTGTTTTTTGGGCAATTTCGGCAACGCGTTCAGGGGTAGTGCCGGCTTTGGGAGGAGTGATACCATAAAGTAGCACGCCCGATTCTCCGGACTTTATTTTTTCTAGAAACATGATGGGACTTGTACCAGTGCTTAAGGCTCCTTTTCTGGTTTTTAAAGGTACGGCCTATATCGTAAAATGTCCACTATCGTCGGTTTAACTTCCTTACGCATTTACACTGATCCAGGCCTATCATTCAGAAAATGAGAGCAGTAACGGTATGTGTGACACGTCAACTAGCTTGCTAATATACCATGCCAGCCTTACGGAGTCGGGTCCTGTTACTCAGGCGTAGTCCGGCAATGTGATCTCATCGCCCTTACTCTCGTCTTTGGATTTGGTCGGGGTAAACAGACCGACCAGTTTTTGAATCAGCTTACTGGCGAAGATACCGGCAACGGTGTTCAGGGTCGAAACGCCCAACTTCGTTTTAGGATACACCAGCCAGGGGACCCCAGGCGGCAGCTGTTGCACAGCCTCTACGTAGGGACGCATGCGGTTTTCATAAGCGATAAATGCGTCCTGATAGTGTTCATGGCTGGCCAATTCACCCGCCAGCAGGTAAGCGCCTACCATAGCCAGTGTCGTTCCTTTACCAGTCAGCGGTGTGGGGCAATAGGCTGCGTCACCAATCATCGCGACCCGTCCGTCTGACCATCTGGGTGCTTTTATCTGACCGATTTTGTCGAAATAAACATCCGGCGAACTATCCAGAGCGTCGATAATCCGGTTCGCTTCCCAGCCGGCACCAGCCAGTTTACCTTTTAGCACCAGTTTCTGCTCGATGGGGGAGAGCTTTTCGTACGCTTCATCCGATTCTAGGAAAGCGACGGAGGCCCGCATGGTTCCCTGATTATCGGGACGGAGCATGATAATCCGGCGATCGACAGCCGTGTACCAGCGCCACCAGTTGTTATCGGTTTGTTCTCTGGGAATAGTGAGGTAGGCTGTATACAGGCCCAGATACTTGAAGACGGGTTCCTCGCCAAAAACGAGTCTACGGGTGCTGGAGCGAACCCCGTCGGCAGCAACAACGAACTGGAAAGTATCGGTCTTACCACTCGAAAAGGTGACGCTTACATGATCAGCCTGCTGCTCAAGGGCGTTGATCGAGTCACCGAACCGGTAAATCACATCATGCTTGGTGCAGTCATACAGAATGTTGACCAGGTCGCCCCGTAGAATTTCCAACTCCTGAGTTCCGCTGACAGGACCCTCTTTGGGAAAAGCAGCCGTTACCTGGTTGTCCTGCCCGATAAATTGCAAGCCTACTTCGCCCGTGTTTGCCGCCCGTATGGAGGCTTCAATACCCATTTTCTGCGCTATCTTCTGGGCTGGGCCGTTCACATCAATGTTCTGTCCACCTAATCGCAGGGATGCTGACCGCTCAACGATGGTAACACTAAAACCGTACTTGGCCAGCCAGAAAGCCAACGTTGGCCCCGCAATGCTGGCTCCTGATATGAGTACTTTTTTTGATTTGCAGGTTATCATTATGATAAAATAATTAGCAATAAACTAAAGCTTACCTTTGACCGACTGGCTACCAAAGTAGCTAGCTTGTGAATTGATTAAATAACTATATCGTACTTTTTTTGTTTTATTGGTACGAAAATATAGTAAAATTATGACAAATGCGTCAGCTATCCCAGTTCTTACTGCCTGGGAACGTTACTGTACAGAACATCCACAAGCCAACCTCCGGGAGTTTGCCGGATGGCTACTTCATCACCTTGATCCCCTGCGACAAACACCGCCCTTGCCCGATTCCGAGCCCGTGCTAAAGTCGGGCCAACGACTATCAGAAGCGTTTGGAGATGATGAGTTCCTGACGGCGTTTTTTGTGGGACGACTAAATCGATATGCTAAGTCGTATGCCAAGCCCATCATGACTGAGCATGGCTTTGCTAGTGCCGACGAATTTCTGTTCCTTTCGCTGATCGCCCAAATGAACATGCCCACCAAAAAAGAGGTGTGTATTGCCAATGCGACGGAGTTCACAACGGGAGTCGATATTTTGCGCCGACTGATAAGGCAGGGATTGATTCAGGAAACACCTGACGAACGCGACGGCCGGGCTAAACGATTGTCGATGACGGATAAAGGCCGCGTCACTGTTCAGAACGTATATGAGCAGCTGGCGCAGCTGGAAGACAATTTATTGGCTGACTTAGACAGTGTTGAACGGACGCACTTTTTACAAACGTTGAAGTACCTGAATAACTATCACTTCCAATTTTACAAACCATAATAGGCGATAAAACTATCCCGCCGATGGCTCTATAATCTGTTACTAAGTTTTAGGACTAGAGCTATAAACTGAGAATGTATTGAAACTATGAAAGCATAATGAGATTATATATTTACTACCCAAGTAAATATATACAACATCACAGGAGGTAATGCTAATAGTAGTAGTTGTAATAATTTTGTTGAAATCGGGAGGTTAGTCACAATGAACTAAAGCCACGTTTTCATCAGCTCCCTATATAGATCGCGCACTTGTTGCTTTTCGTAATCAGTGTCTAATGTCTGATCAGCGTAATTAACTATTAGCTCGGCTTGCTGGCGCAGAATTGGTCTTCGATCTTCGGAGCAGGCGGCCTCATTTACCAAAGCCAGTGTCCGCAGCAATCGTCTGAATACGGCGTGATCTCCTTTCGCGTTAATACGCGTCAGGTCAAAGGCCAGCCGGATGTAGTCATCAAAGTCAGCGCTTCGTACCAATACTCGCAGATGCTCCCCATCGGAGCGAAACCCGGTTGGAATGTTGCGCTGGGCAATTTGCTCGCTAACGGCACCCAGGTAATCCACAGCCATTATCGCGGTGGTCGTATCGTTAATGCCGGCAGATAGCGCTTTCAAGGCGATGTCTACTAACTGCTGAACGCCGAACGGCACGTCCTGCTCTATGTTCCGGTGTCGGCCAATACTGACATAATCTATCAGGTCATCAGGCCAGTCGGCTTGCTCAGGATCGGGACGTTCTATGCCACTGCGAACACTGAAAAGAACGGTACCTTTGCCCAAAAAAGTACCCATTTCTTTCTCGATACGGACCACCACTCCGTTGCGGGTTGCCCAGTTTAGCAGACCTTTCGTATTAATCAGTTGTAGATAGCCCGATTGATTGGTTATGACCGGATGCCAGCCTGCTTGATCGTTGGTATACTGACGAGCGGCTTCGGCCTTTTCTGGATCGTTAATTGGTTCGCCAAACTGATCCGGAAATAAATTCGCAATTGCTTTTCCGGTATCACGATAAATATGTTGAAGAATCGTACCCGTCTGGAGGGATTCGGCAATGTGATGGATAAAGAATATCAGTGCGGCAACACCACCCAAGGCCAGTAGCAAACCCACCAGAACCGCCGTTGATGGAACAAACTTCACCTCTTCCGTGCCTCGTATGGTGCCCAGTACAATCAGGCAGTAAGCAAACACACCAACAAAATAGCCAATAACGACCTGATTGACACGATCCCGCATAAAGTTGCGCAGCACCCGGGGCGAATACTGACTACTCACCTGGGAAATCGTTGACAGCGTTGACGAAAAGGCTAAAGCCGCTACTGTCAGCATGGAGCCCGCAATAGCTGATAACATCCCCCTAGCACCATCTGCCCCAGAGGCAAACAGTAACGGAAAGCGTTTTGCCCCTTGCCAACTAGTGTGAGCATCAAACTCCACCAGTTCGTAGGCCAGTCCGAACGAAGCCAAAACCATCAGTCCGGGCACAAACCAGAGCGATTCGTGAAGTTGTTGCCAGTAGTGACGAAGGCGGGTAGGCATCTTGATACGTAAAATCAATCAATTGGATCCATCAGCATTAACCTTGCTGAATGCTGACGTTTATCGGATGCGTAAGATTGCCTAATCGACGGACAAAGCGGCTTACGCATTCGATAAACACGACAACGTGGTAGCGATCTCTAGCGAACAATCGGTCCTTTGTTCACAACCCGTTGTAGCACACGATTAACGGAATACACCACACCGTTCGTAGCTCGAACATCAGCCTGTAGAACTTCGGCTACTGTACCTCGTCCGTCTTTGATCGTAATGTCACTCCCCTGTTTATGAACGATCAAAATCTGCCCTGCCAGGTTGGTCAGGCTTTGTCCATCTTTCAACTGGTCCGATGTTATTCTTCCTTTGACAACGTGGTACGCAAGAAACTGAATGAGCCGTTGTTTGCTGGACGGCAACAGTAAGTCGCTCAGTTCACCATCCGGTAGTTGAGTAAAAGCTGCATTCGTGGGTGCAAACACCGTGTAGGGACCTTTGTCATTTGCTTTTTTAAGCAGGTCTGACGCTTTCAGCAATTGAAGCAACGTAGTATGATCGGCTGATTCAGCTGCGCTAAGACCCAAGCTAAGGCCAGTTTTACTACCGCTGGCTTTCAAAACGGTAGTCTCTTGCTCAGCTACAGGAGCCTTGGTTTGAGCGGTTGCACCCAACTGTAGCAATAACAGGACAGCACAAGTAAGCGAAATACGAATGGTGTAAGTCAGTTTCATGATCTATTAGTTTAGGTGGTCAGACACTCTGTTGACGAGGTATCTACCGTACCATTAACCTGAGAGCCTATTTAATGTTTGTTGCCGCAAATGAGCAAGCGCGCGATTTACGCATTATCGACAACCGCCCATACCATTAAGTATAATCACTTATCATTACGAGTTAAATCCGTTTGTTGTTGTTGACTATTGATAAAGTAGATTATAAGCCGATTTGATTCGTAAAAACGCCTACCCTGCCCATTCGATAGCCGTCGACGAAACCAAGATCAGGGAGTCTATAGCGGTGAGCTGTCGTCCCGGGCAGGTGGTTATCAGGATAACGTCTCGGATGATCTCAGTTTAGTTCACTCGTTTACTAAATTGACCTTCTGGCTAGATTAACTATACCGTCTGTCTACTCGTGCGTACTTTATCCTAAGATAGCTTTCGATGGTACAGCTATCTTCCAGGAGGAGTTTGTTCGTACAGCATGGCCGAATTAGCTCGTTGGGCGCTTCGATTCACCGATTTCCACCGTAAGAATGGTTTCTCCACCAATCGCCACGATAAATAACCGGCGACATAGGAGCCAACGAAAACGACCCACAAATAAGCCCCCTGATGTAACAGATTCATTGTTACCAGCACATTCAGCAGTAAGCCGTGATACATATACACTCCGTACGAAATATCGTTCCCTTTCAGCAATCGGTCCGCCAGCGTAGGCACGGTATAAGCCAGTGATATACTACTCAGCACCAATAAGATGCTCTGTACAATCGGCCCCAGTGTTGTGGTACCCCATACTGTCCAGAACAGACTGGTGAAGGCCAGCCAATACAGGCCCTTGCCGCGAATCCATTGCCAGCGGTGGAGTTTCCATCGCTGGGCAACTACCCCCGTCAGAAACAGGTAGATATGAGGCATAAATGTGTAGCGAAGCAGCTTTTCGAACGTTGATTCGTTGAAGATCGTTGCTCCTGGTCGATAGAGTGCTTTACCCATGGCAAACACCACAAAAAAGAGCCACCAGCCGACCAGTTGCCAATTACCCCTTTTGTGATTGGTTTTGCTAATCAATTGGTAACCAATGGGCAACAGCGTGTAGAATTGGAGTTCGATCGGGATCGTCCAGATGCTGCCGTTGTAGGAGCCGAAGCCAAAATCAGCCAAAAAAGCTGGCGTGTAGATAAGCCCAAATCCCTGACTAATGAACCACAGCCCCCCTTCGAACGTGAATAGCTGAGCCGGGTGAAGCCACCAGAGCACTAGCCCTGTTGTGAGTAACAGACCCCACAAACCCGGAAAGATGCGCAGCAGCCGGTTACGGCAATAATGTTGCCAGGTTGGGCTACGTTCCAGGGAGGCCGAGATCAAATAGCCACTAATGCCGAAAAAGACGGGTACGCCGGGGAAATAACTCAGTAAGCTGTTCCAGCCGGGAAAATCAAGTTGCAGATGCCGCAGCGAATGGACAAGCAGCACTTGAGTAGCGGCCCCAATTCGGATCAAATCAAAATTATTTTGTCGGAAGCTGAGATCGGTGCGGCCTACGTTCATAATGCGTGTTAGTTACGGACACAACTGTTCTTTTGTGACGGTCTTTGATCCCGACACCTCCATACGGAGAGCAGTCTGTTTGATGTTATGCGTGCACAGGCCATCTCCGCAGCCAGCGGACATTGGTGTACGATAGTTGGTTTTGATGAGCTTGAAAATTTCATCGGAAACACGCTCGGTAGCAACGTGAAACGAAGACCGAGCATTGGTGATGTATAGAAATTCTCCATTCTCACGCACGTTCCAGTTAATAGCCTGAACGTTCCTTTTCAGCGTTGTATTCATAAAAAAAAACTGTTGAGCAACACATCCCGAAACGATCGGAATGGATACAAACGACTACTACCACCGCCCTTCACAAGCGGTCAATGAGGAGATAAGAAAGCATGGTGGGACTTCCCCGGCCTCGAGAGAAGCCGTACGACAGCTTGACCGAGAAGCGGTCAGCGTTGGGTTGTCAGGGGGGAGTAGGTTGTTGCATCGTTGTATACCTAACGACAAAGGTCAAAAATTGATTAAGGAATCGTCAATTTAGGGTAAACTAGTACAAAATCCTTAGTGAACGGGACTATTTTTGAACAATTTCAAGATTTAATTAAATTCGAAAGTAATTTGGTTACTCATTAAGAAAGGTGTTAGAAAATAGCCAGCGCATCAAACAGGCGGATGGAAGAAAACGATTGCATCCAAAGCAGGCCAGAAAGTATACCGTCTTTACATGAACTGATTGCCTCATCTCTGAGTCATCCTATGCTCTGCGGCCTCGTTCGGCCAGACGTTATAACCGACCAGATCGCCTAAACAACGGACCACGTCGGACTGTCAATGTCGGCCAATACCATATCAAGGGCGGGCAAGTTGGCGTGAATGTGCGAGAACAGGGTACGTTTCACACGTGCTTTTGAAAGCCTTTTTTGTAATGGGGTGAAAACTTTCTCTCTTGTTTCAACGCAAAATTGACTATCAGAATCAGCACCGGCACTTCGATCAGGGGACCAACCACGGCGGCAAAGGCCGCACCGGAATCGATGCCGAAAACGGCGATGGCCACTGCAATACCCAGTTCAAAATTGTTACCCGCTGCGGTGAAGGCCAGCGACGTTGATTTAGCGTAATCGGCCCCGGCTCGTTTCGAGAGATAAAAGGCCGAAAAGAACATGATGGCAAAGTAAACCGTCAGCGGAATGGCGATTCGTACCACATCGAGCGGGATGGACACGATCAGTTGCCCTTTGAGACTGAACATGACGACGATGGTAAACAACAGCGCAATGAGCGTTATCGGGCTGATGACGGGTAAAAAGCGGTCCTCGTACCACTGGCGGCTGTATAGTCGCGTAAGAATGATCCGCGAGAACAGCCCGGCCAGAAATGGCACGCCCAAATAGATGAAAACGCTCGTGGCCACTTCGCCAATCGTAATATTGACCGCATAACCTTTCAGCCCGAACAAAGGCGGTAACACAGTGATAAAAACGTAGGCATAGACCGAATAGAACAACACCTGAAAAATGCTGTTGAAGGCTACCAGGCCAGCCGCATAAAGCCGATCACCTTTCGCCAAATCATTCCAGACGATCACCATGGCGATGCAGCGAGCAATGCCGATCAGGATTAAGCCGGTCATGTATTCGGGCTTGTCGGGTAGAAAGATGATTGCCAGAACGAACATCAGCAGAGGGCCAATGATCCAGTTTTGCAGCAAAGACAAGCCGAGGATTTTGGTATTGGCAAACACCTTCGGCAGCTCGCTGTACCGCACTTTCGCCAGCGGTGGGTACATCATCAGCACCAAGCCAATTGCCAATGGAACATTGGTTGAACCAGAATTAAACTGATTGATGAAGCCTTGCGACTGCGGGAAGAAATAACCGATGCCCACGCCGATCAACATGGCCAGGAAGATCCACAGCGTTAGGAAGCGGTCGAGAAACGAAAGCTTAGGCATGGGTGGTTCGACTCGTTACGTTGTCCTCGATGAATTGACGACTGTACGCTTTGATCTCGTCGCGTACCTGACGAAACGAAGTCAGGGGATCAACGTCAGACTGATGGCCGGGATCAGTAAAACTATGGTGTACTTTCTTGGCCGTGGATGGAAAAATCGGGCACTGTTCGCGGGCGTTGTCACACACCGTTATCACGTAATCGAACGGAATAGCAATGTATTCGTCAGCGTGATTAGAGGTGTGGTGCGAAATATCGATGCCATCCTCAGCCATGACTTGGATCGCCAGAGGATTGACCCCGTGGGGAGCAACGCCCGCGCTGTACACCTGGGCGCTCCTGTTTCGGCCCGCCGTATCGTTGTCCAACACATCGTGGTCCGACACATCGGCGAAATGTTGCAGATAGCCGTGGGCCATCTGGGAGCGGGCGGAATTGCCCGTGCAAAGTACAAGGATAGTTTTCATGGTGTTTTTATTCGTGAATGGTGACTTGATTAGCAGCCGCAACCAGGGGAGCAGGCCGGGGCATTAGCTTCGACAAGTTCTAAAACAGGTTTGACCGTTGCTTTTTCAGCAGCTGGGGCACAGCCGGATTCGCCCGACGTGGTTTTGCCACAACACTGCAACCGGGCAAGGGCTTTGCACTGGGTGTAATCCGGTATCAGGCCGACCGTGAAGCTGTCGCCCTCCGTTGTCAGTTCGCCGGGGTACATTTGGCGGGTGTCGAATTTAGAGTTGCCAAACTCGATTTTGACCGTAGCCACCGGATTCAGGAGCAGCGACTTTTCCACCAGGTTGATAATGGACAGGGCTTTTCTCACCTCCATCGAGCGGTCAGCTTCGTTCACTGGCGGCTCCCAGAGTTGCACGATTACTTCCGTCCAGGTGTTCATCTGCCCACCGCAATCGACCGATACAACGGAGGCTTGTTTGATCTCGGTAATGTGAAACGACGGATGGACAAATTCCTCTTCCGCATACTGAAATTGCAGAAACTTATCGGGGTTCTGAATGAGCGTGTCTTTGAACGCTTGCCAGGTCATTGGCTCGGATGCAGTTATAAGCTTCTCCATTGTATTATTGCAATATTACGATTAACAAGCACAAAAAAATACCTGCCGCTCTATCAGTCTAGTTCCAGGTCAGCAACAGGAAGCGGGTACGAACGATTCCAGCAGGGCACCGAACGCATGTTGAGCTTCCTCCCACACCGTGGGATTGATACAGTAGCAGACGCGGGGCGGGGTGATTTCGCCCTGAACGATGCCAATGCGTTTTAGTTCTTTCAAATGTTGGGAAACGGTCGCCTGGGCCAAATGCAGTTCGCCCACCAGATCACCACAAACGCACGCTTTCCTGGAAATGAGCATTTGCAGAATGGCCACCCGGGCGGGATGCGCAAAGGCTTTGGCTAAATCCGCAATGCGGTTTTGCTCATCGGTGAAAATTTCGGTTTTCGTCAGGCCCATGTCGCAAAGGTAGCAGACTATTTTCTCATTGCAATATTACGATGAGCAAATCAGTACTAATGCTGCCAGTATGTAAGCGATTGTCTGAACTTGCCCTTGCCCGAACAGGAATAAACTGAGTATGCACTTACTCGGTTTGCATCCTGATGCGGGTTACTAACGAATTGACCTTATTTTTTTCCGTCCTGAATTGGCTGTATGTGGTCAATATCATTGGCTTTCTGGTGGCGCTGTCGCGTCGGGCTTTATTCTCTTGCTTCATTACATCATCGAGTAAAGCAACCATGGCCGGCATAGCTTTTATTTGCTGCCACTCTGTCTTTTTCCAGCCAATCTGCTCAGTCAGTTTATTTTGAAACACCATTTGGGAACAACTTACGCCATAATCGACGCCATCAATACCAGTTATGGTAAGCTGGAGGGTAGCTTTATCCTAACTAAAGTCATCAATATGGTACTCATTCTGGCGACGAGTGGTTCGGTAGAATTATCAACTAATTTCCAACTTTCACCCAGCAAGTGGGTTAAATTAGCTCAAAGGTGGCCATACAAGCGCAGACACCGCAGTTTTCGTGTCAGCAATCGCACTGCTCTAACGGCCAACCGGTCTTGTCTCAACGGCATTATCCGAGGGACGGCCCCCTGAGATGTATGGTTTTATAGATGCACCCGCTCTCGTATTAGTAGAAGTAGCCAACTGTTTGACGATGCCTTCAGGATTTTTTGCGTTATTAGATGATATCTCGGCGTTGGTAAAAGCAAGCGCTGCCAGTTTAGACGATGTGCCAACGCAAGTGGCCAAAACGACCGGAAAAGTGTCGGGCATTGTCATTGATGATACGGCTGTTACGCCCAAGTATGTCGTGGGGCTCGATCCATCCCGGGAACTAGCCATTATTTACCAGATTGCCAAAAAATCGCTGATCAACAAACTCCTGATACTAAGCCCAGCAGCTCTGTTGCTTGGCTACTTTGCCCCTTGGGCCATTACGCCTATTTTAATGGTAGGTGGCGCTTATTTGTGCTTTGAAGGCTACGAAAAGGTTCATTCCCTGTTTAGTCACCACGATGGTCAAACGGAACGGGAGCCAGTAAAAGAGATCACTCCTCAGGAGCTGGAGAAGGAACGAGTGGGTAGTGCAGTTCGTACCGATATTATTTTGTCGGCCGAGATTATGGCTATTGCCTATAGTCAGGTAACCGGCCAGGCGATCCTGAATCAGATTATAGTGATGGTGACGGTGGCTATTTTCATTACGGTGGCCGTCTATGGATTTGTTGGCCTGATTGTTAAAGCCGATGACCTGGGGGTACATCTGGCTGGCAGTGAACAGTCACCGACTACTCAGAAGATTGGCCGCGGTATTGTGAAATTTATGCCGCATTTCTTGACTTGGTTAGGTTATGTCGGTACAGCCGCCATGCTTTGGGTCGGTGCCGAAATCATTGCACACGGCATACCGTATACCGCTCATTTACTGCACGATCTGGAACAGAGCTTGTCATCAATGCCGATCGTAGCCTGGTTGGCCAAGGTCCTGGCCTGTGGAGCTGGCGGACTCGTAATCGGCTTTATTGTTGAGAAGGTTGTCGGGCTGGTTAAAAAGGTCTTTTTCCAGTCGGGGAAGTAGCGCAACCAGTTTGTCCAGTTTTTCTCCTTCCGTCCCTCCTTCTTCATCGCTAGAAAAATAAGTAAGAACCATTCTTTGTTTGTGGCGGCTTCGACTGGCTCAGTGACCCAACTTGCCTGAATAGCATCAGTTATGTTCAGTATAGGTCAGTAGTCAGCGCTTTCCAGGACGGGACACTCTTTGTCGTTCAACACAAAACGTCCAAATACTTTTCTGGACTTGATGGATCAAAGGGGCCTCTGTATTTAGCATGATACCAGTCTGTCCGGGGCAGCAACCATAAGCCAGGATTGAATCGGTAAGCTGAACACTTATTTCATCCTTACCAATAAAAACAAATGGGGCTGTCTTTCTGGCGAACTGTATAGACCCTGATTGATTCAGCACAAAGCCAGCGTTAACGGCGGCACCCGGTTCAGCAAATTTCTGTCCCCGTATATCTGTTGCCCTGAAGCCGTTTTTATGACCGATAAAAACCGTATATGACCAGCCCCACCATAACCGATTCAATGATCCAGACAGTGCGGGTATTATTATGCGTAATGCGTCGAATGACCCAATGTCCCCCCAGGCATATCACCATTATTGGCAGACCAAGCACAATCTCGAGCGGATAGTCTCGCTGTTGGTCGGGTGTTCCGTAAAGCACATAATAGAGGCCATGCAGTATTTCATACAAACCCAGTAAGGCTCCCAGCGTCAGGGGTGTGATCCAGTTTAGTATCTTCTCAATCGTCATACTACTGCTTATATTCTAGTGAGTATTCTGACCCCGTTATTGTTCGTTTCCTAGAACGTCCGTTCGAAACAAAAACGAACAGCATCAACGGCATAGTCTATGAACAAACTGGTGCATGACCAGAATCTCGTGTGCATACTGAGCGTTCGTTCGACGTTTTTTTATGGGCTGTTCGTACGGCCTCTCGATGAACTTATGCCCGTTGAAACGAGCGGATCAATGTGCCCTTCTTGATCAAGTACTTCGAGTTTTGCTTGATTGGTGGCATCAACATATAACTTGATGCGTGGACGGCCCTGCGCATCGTGGATAAACAAACCTACTTCCCGCTGCTTCGTCCGACCCACAAATAAGCGGTCTTGGCCAAAACGACCAGCCGCTTTTAATCGACTCATTGCTTGCCGAAACTCCGCTGGGTTTAGCATTCTCTTTAAAGAATCAACCAAGATCTGTTGCTGAGCCAGATTCGGCGATTCAGGCCGATCCCAGAGTTTTAAGCCGTAGGACTTGAGAGAGCCCTGCGAGGTAGCTTCCTCATCGTACTGTACCTGTAATAGCTGATCGCCCCGAAATTGATCCATCGATAACGCCATACCTGCCTGGCTGGGTGTTCCATCGTAAACCAAGCCACCACACTCATCGCCTGAACTATTGAAGAAGAGCAGACCGGCCTCTCGTTGCCGGGAGGGCACAGGTTGCCCATTGATGAGGCCCGGATGTTGGCGGTGCCGGTTACTAAGAACCATCTTCAGCTGGCCATTAGGCTCAACAATATTGATCCGCTCAACGGTCAACTCCGTTAAAGGGGAATCAGGTTTCTGATTTGGCGTTAACACCCGCCAGCCAAGCCATACAATGAGGCCGGTTAGCAACAGGCTATACACTTTAAGGAATTGTACTTGCTGAGCAATGGTCATGGGTCAATGGGTTAAGAATGAATAAAACGATTCGAAACAGCAGCAGGATAATCTTTTTCACTAACACTCCGCAAGCTTAAGGTATGATTTTGTTAATAGTCATTTGACAAAATACCCGTTTCTTTTGCATATAGCCACCCATTCTTAAGCTGAGCAAATAAGTGGCTGTACTTTTTGGCACTTCAGAGTTTAGTGATTTTTATGCAGTGGGGGGGACAACGGTCAATCTGGGGTTCATAACCTGAGCCGGGTGCGTTTCTCCCCCTGTTCTTGAAAAATAGTTGATAAAGTCCTACTGGAAGATCCTCGATAACCAGCCGAGCTTGTACGTGGCCGATCGACAGCTATTTATTGTTCGCTAGCTCTGCCTGTCACTGCACGAATTGACCATGATCCGAAAACTGGGGGGTGAACTGCGCCTGATACTCCCCTCGGGCGGGATTGATGACTCGACAGTGACTATGCTCACGCTCGTGATGGCAGAACCACCGGACCGGATCTGGAGCGCCGGTTGGGCACTATCCAGTGGGGTACTATACGGGACTAGTATAGCCATTGAGGGTGTAATTGACTAAGAAGCTGTGACTACCTGGCTGAGTCAGCGCAAAGGTGGTGTCTTGCGGAAGCCCACGCGAGAGACGCCGAAGCCGCTGATGGGCGTACGAATTCATGCACGTAATCAACAATTTACCGTTTACAACCCGAAAGTGGGGCGGGGTAGCTTACAATCGGGCGTAAAGGCAGCACCAGCGGGATTACCCTAGCGCAATCAGATCACGAACCTAAAGACGATCGCATGGAAGGAAGCGATTCTGATTATACATTCTCCGATCCAATACAATCACTGCATTGAGATAGCCTACGCGAACTCATCTTAAACCTACAGATAATCAGAGGGTTGCTTACCAAACCGCTGTTGATACATCTGGGCAAAATGGCTCACCTGCCGGAATCCAACCCGATTAGCTACCTGTTTTACGGAGGACACCTGACGGGTTTCGAGCAATAGCCGAGCCTGCCGGAAGCGGGCTTCGGTCAGGTATTGCGTGGGGGTCAGTCCCGTCAGGCGTTTGATTGTTCGGTAAAATGTCCGGCGGCTCATGGCCAGTTCATCGGCGAGCTGGTCAGCGGTAAGGTTATAGTTATCCAGTTGGGCAGTTATCAGTTCTTCCAGCCGTTCCAGCCAGCGGTTATTTTCGGCCGAAATGGTTGGGGAAGTCACCGAAAACTCGTTCTCATCGCTATCGTCGGCCAATGCGGGCGACAAAAACAGGGCCCGTTCGCGTTGGTTTTGTAGCAACGTCGTCACCCGCACGATCAACTCCTCTTCATCGAAGGGTTTCAGCAGGTAGTCATCCACGCCAATGCGTAACGCCCGAAGTTTATCGGCCAGCTCGGCGCGGGCAGTGAGCATAATGACAGGAATCCGTCGGTACGTATCGTGCGCTTTGAGGGTTTCCAGCAACTGAAATCCATTCATCACCGGCATCATAATATCAGATATGATCAACGCTGGTGGGTGCGGCTGGCTGGCTAGCACATCGAGTGCCACCTGCCCATTTTCAACCGTCTGAACCGTCATGGAGGGCGACAGGATCATGGCCAGGTAGTCACGCAGATCAGGATTGTCCTCAACCACCAATACGCTATCAACCTGCTGATTTTCTTGAACTTGCAACTTGTTATCCACAGAATGATCAGCCGGAACAGAAGGGCTATCGACCAGTGCGACGAATTTCGGTGCTACGTCGATTGCTGAGCCGTTCTCCTCTGTGATGGTGCTGACAGGTGCGGGAATAACCACAGTAAACGTACTCCCTTTACCCCATTGACTATCAGCCCGGATACTTCCCTGCATCAGCCGCACAAGTTCCTGACAAAGGGCCAATCCAATGCCCGTTCCGCCCTCAATGGGGGCGTCGGCCTGTTTTGTCTGGAAATACCGCTCGAAAACGTGCGGCAGATCGTTGGGTAAAATCCCCCGTCCCGTGTCTGCTATGGACACTCGTAGGTGTGGCGCGATGTACTGCACGACGATATGTACAGTGCCCCCTGCTGGCGTAAACTTGAGCGCATTTGCCAGCAGATTGGTGAGCACTTGCCGTAGTTTGCGTTCGTCGAGGGCCAAGACCAGTTCATCCGGAATCTGAGGGTCGCTGGTCAATCTGATTCCTTTCTGATGCGCCTGCGAGTCGAAATTAGCAACCAGTCGGCTGATCAATGGCTTCAGTTGGACGGGCTGTTGCAGCAACGTCATTTTTCCGGCTTCCAGCTTCGTAAAATCAAGCAGTTCATTGACCAAACTCAGCAGGTGCTGCGTGTTCCGCCGGGCCGTTTGCAGGAGATGTTCATCACGATCCGTTAGCTGCCGACTAGTCAATATACTGCTTATTGGCCCCAGTACGAGCGATAAAGGCGTACGAAGTTCGTGCGAGACGTTCGTAAAGAAGCGGGTTTTGGCCTGATCGAGCTGGCGTAACTCGTCGGCCTGCCGCTCTCGTACCATCCGCTCGTGCCGTTCACGATCCAGCTTTGACCGGAAGCGGACAAAGCCGACCAGTGCCGCCCCTGCCAGTAACGCGTACAGACCGTAGGCCCAGCCACTCGCCCACAAGGGTGGCTGAATAGCAAGCCTTAACTCTTTAATGTGCGGACTCCAGCGGCCCGCTGCATTGGCGGCATTCACCCGTAATGTATACTGGCCCGGTGGCAGCTTGGTGTAGTTGGCCGTTGGCTGAGACCCAACGGTCCACTCCCTGTCGTACCCCAGCAATTGATACCGATACATAACGCGATCGGGCTGGGGCGTGTACAGGGCGGCAAATCCGAACGTCAGGTAATTTTGATCAAAGGGTAAGGCAAGCGCAGACAGCTTATTGACGGGGGCAACCAGCGGTGAATGAATACCGTATTGATCGACGGATTTGTTATTGATTTTCAGCTCCGTCAGCGCGACGACGGGCTGCGAGGTATCGCTTTTGACCAGGGCCGGATCGAACGTAACCCAGCCTTTGATACCCCCAAACGCGAGCCGGCCATCGGGTAATCGCAGGTGATGAAACCGGTTAAATTCGTCGCCGGGCAATCCATCGGCCGTTTTAAGATTCAGAACCGTGTGCCGGATGGGGTCAAACCGACACAGCCCTTTATTGGTGCTGAGCCACAGATACCCTTTCCGGTCGGGCACTACCGAATAAATGGTGTTATTTGGTAACCCCTGAGCCGTTGTAAATCGTTGATAGCGCAGCGTTTTTTTGTTAATACAGAGTAATCCCTGGTAGCTACCGATCCAGAGCAGGTGCGGGCGTGTCGGGTCTTGCTCAAGATCGAGAAGCGAGTGGATCGACTGATTACCAGCCGATGATCCGAATTGAATAGCCTGGTGCGGTTGCCCGGACAACGGGAAACGGAGAAGCCCTTTTTCAACCGTTGTTACCCACAAATTCGTGGAATCAGCCAACAGATTATTCGCCTGCACAGCGGTTGGAAACTGAAAATCACTTCGCGAATGAGCCTGCCAATGCTTCGATTGACGATCGTACCAATACGGCTTGCCTTGATCCGTAACGACCCATACCTTCCCATCGGGCGCAATCGACAATCCCCGCAGTCCCCCCTGAAAAGTAGGTTTTACCGGGCTGGGCGCGGCAGGCAGCATGGTGAACTGCTTTTGCGGAACAGCGTAGTAACCAACCTGTTCGCCGAGTGCTATCCACAGGTTCCCCTGTTTATCGTACTCCGAACGAATGTGGTATGAACTCTCCGACCGGGCGGTCTCATTCGCAAATGGCCAGCGAAACCGATCCGCCAGAGACAGGTTCAGTTCGGTCTGCATCACGTCCTGACAGAATGATTGCTGAAAGGCATGAGCCCGTAACGGAACAGCGGCCAGATCCAGCCGCAGCAGCCCTAACGTGTTACCACCCAACCAGAGCACACCGGCCTTATCGAAACCCATACCCGTACACCACAAGCCTGTTGCCAGGTTATCGGTTGAAGGCTTATAGCGCCAGACAGGCGTCAACCCCTGCTGATCGGTGTAGTGATAAACCGTGCCGCCATGCTCTATATAATCCGACCCATCGGGGCGTTGAGCCAGCCAGCGCAAATCGGACCGTACCGCGATCGATAACGTTCGAGACCGAAGCGTGCGACGATCTGGATTGAAGAAAAACAAATGCAGTCGATCGCCAAAAAGAAACTCACCATTTCGGCGTAACAGCACGCCCATTCGCTCTTCAATTGTGGCGTCGTAACCCAGTTGATTGGCTAGGGGAAACGGGAAGGCAGTATTCTCAAAGCGGTGCGTCGACGGGTTAAACAGACTAATACCCGATCGGCTGATGAACCAAAGTCGATGCTGTTTGTCTTCAGCGATGGCCTTGATCGTGTCGGAACGCAGACCGTGGGTGGCCTGGCGGTAACGTAGTAGCTTATTCTGACGAAAATCGCAGCAGAATACCCCTTCTCCCCGTAGAATACCCCACAAATTGCCGTGTCGATCGACCTTCAGCGGACTACCCAGTTTAAATGGCAATGTCCGGATCTGCTCAAAAACAGGCTGTTGGGTCAGGTGCCAGCACCGACCGGTCTGGGTATTGAACCGATCAATATCACCCGTTTCGTACTGTACCCAGAGTTCATTCCGGCCGCCTTTCCACAGCTTGCTAACTACATTATCCGCTGGTGAAGTCGGGTCATTGATCTGGTGTTGAAAGGGTAAGAAACGAGTGCCGTCGTAGCGGGCCAGCCCGTCACGAGTACCCACCCAAATGAATCCTTCGTCGTCGAGAACGACATCTGACACAAAAGATTGCGGTAACCCTTGCTCTACACTGAGTAGTTGCAGCGGAGCCCAGCCCTCGGTTTGTTTTGTCGACTGTCCGCAGAGGTTGATCGGCCCAATAAAGCTGAGTAGCGCGATCAATCCGAAGAACGTATAAACAGGAAAATTAAGCATTCTCATTGACACTTACCACCAAGTCACTAGTCCAGCAATACCATATAGCTAGTAAAATAGTTCGTAATATAACCAAGAGTATGAATATGCGATTTAGAGCTGAGACGCTTTTTCGAAGAATTTATACTTAGGTAAAGCGATGTTACCGATCATCGTCCTGACTCGCCGTCGACAAACTTAGTCCATTCTTCACCTCGATTGTCCGCCAATCAGCCTCTGGCATGCTTTATTCGCGTTTTTTGGCACACTGGTGACGCTTTTTGGCACGATGGTAACGCTATTTGGCGGTCTATTTGGGGGCTAAAACGTTCAGTCATTCATGAAAGCATACCAGGGTCTTATCGCTTGCTTTATTCTGATGCAACTCTGGCTGATGAGCCCTGCCGTAGCACAGCAAAAAAAAATTGACAGTCTGAAAACAGTGCTTACGCTCAAGCTACCCGACACAACCCGCGCTCAGACGTATTACGATATTGCCAATCTCTTCTACAAGCAAAACCACCCGGATTCGGCCCTCTATTATTTAAAGCCAATACGCCAGATCTGCCTTCGCGCCAACTACCGGGCTGGGTTAGGCGATTACAATCGCCTGAACGGCGTCATCCACATGTACCAGGGTCAGTTTGAAGACGCGTTGACGTTTTACCAGCTAGCCATCACAGAATACGCCAAAGCCGGCAGAAGCAAAGACATCGCCAAAGTTTACAATAACCTGGGCCTGCTCTACAAGATGATGGGCGATAGTCAGGGGGTCGCGGCCTACACCCGGCAGGGGCTTGCGTACGTACAACAGGCGATAGCTCTTAACGAACGCATTGGCACTGTCCAATCGCTGCGGGATAGTTACATCAATCTGGGCATCATTTACGAAGACCTGGGTGATTTTGAGCAGGGCAGAGCCTGTTTTTACAAAGCACTGGCGCCCATTGATCAAACGACTGTAACGCCCGAAACAGCCCGCATCCTTTACAATAATCTCGGCAAAAATTACAACGTAGAAGGCCAGTACCCGAAAGCCATTTACTACCTCGAAAAATCGCTGGCCATCAATGAGCAGCTCCAGAAATTCAGCAGCCTGATCCATAACTTCCGGAATCTGGCCACCGCCTATGATGGCTTAAAGCAATCGGCGAAAGCCGTTCAATACGCCGAGAAAGCGCTGGCACTGACCCGGCAGGTAAAAGATGCTTCGCTCATCAGTACCGTGTACAGCACGTTAGCCAGCGTATACGCAGGAGCCGGCCAGTATGACAAAGCGTATACCGCTATGGTACAGTACAAGCGCATGGAGGATTCACTGGTAACCATCACGAAGACGCGCACGATCAGTCAGTTGCAAGGTCGATATGCCGTGCAGCAGGCCAACGCGCTCGCGACGATCAGGGCCAATCTGGAGTTGACTAAAACGCAGGCCGTAGCGCAGGTAGAAGCGCAACGGGTGAAAGACATTGCCATTATCCAATCGGAAGAGAAGCGTCGGGAAGCGCAGATCAAAGCGACCGCTGATATTGAAAAAACACGAGCCGTTGCCGAGTTACAGGCGAAATACGATACCCGAAAAAAAGTGCAGCAGATCGCCGAACTCGACCAGCGTAATCAACAGCGCGCCCGGCAGATACAGTACATGACGGGCGGCCTGGGTCTGTTGCTGGTCTTGTTAGGTGGTCTGGTAGCCCAGTATTACGTTATCCGCCGGACGAACCGTCGCCTGTCGGTCCAGAATGGCATTATCGCGGCCAACAGCGAACAGCTGGTCAACCAGTCCAATCAGCTTCGGGTACTGATGAAAGAACTGCATCACCGTGTGAAAAACAACCTGGCCATTGTATCCAGTTTGCTGAAATTGCAGATGAATCGGCTCGACGATGAAAAAGCCATTCAGGCAGTGCGGGTTAGTCAGCAGCGGGTCGAAGCCATGTCACTGATTCACCAGCGGCTTTACCAGACCGATCAGCTGACGACCATCAACATGGCCGAATACCTGAACGACCTGGCCAGTGGCCTGATGCGTGCCTACGGCTACCATGCTGACACGTTCGACCTGCAACTCAATGTCGACCTGCCCGAGTTGGACGTAGATGTGGCGATTCCCCTGGGGCTAATCGTCAATGAGTTGGCCACAAACGCGTTCAAGTACGCGTACACCACAGTTGCCAGGCCCCTGCTCCGTATTGATCTCCACCAGACGGGCAACGAGGAGCGAGCGGGCATGACGCTGGAGGTGCAGGATAATGGCCCCGGGATCGACAGCCTCGACGGACAACGGCCGAACCAGCAAAGCTCATTCGGCAGACGACTCATCCTGTCGCTCAGCGAACAACTGGAGGGAGAAGGCCAATGGGTAAAGCAAAATGGCACCCTCTTCCGGCTCTCCATTCAGAACGCCCGCCTGGCGGCCTAATCTAACAACAAATTTCACCTTTCAGAATAACCCGTAGACAATGAACACCACCGAACGAATGCGCATTTTAGTCATTGAAGATGAACCCATTATCGCCATGGACCTGTCGGATAGTCTGGAAGCCGAAGGCTATTATGTCGTCGGCATTGCGAACAACGGTCAGAAAGCGCTCCTCCTGTTCCAGAGCCAGCCTGTGGATCTGATCCTGTGCGATATTACGATCAAGGGCGAATGGGACGGTATCGAAACGGTTCGGCAGCTGACCTCCGAGCGCTCCGTGCCTGTTATCTACCTGACCGCCCTAACCGACCGGGACACCCTAGAGCGGGCCAAACAAACCTACCCGGCGGCTTATCTTAACAAACCCTGTCAGCTTCCCAGCCTGCGTACGGCCATCGAACTAGCCATTCACAACGCCACGGTACGAATGACCCCGCCCCCCGCTGATCGGGACAGCAGCGGTCGCGAAGCCCTGCTTCAGATCAATAATTACCTGTATATCCGGCAGAACTATCAGTTCGTCCGTATTGACATGAATGACCTGCTTTATCTGGAAGCCGACAATTCCTACACGAAGCTGGTTACCTCGGGTCGCAAATACATCGTTCGGCTGACGTTGAGCAATATTCTGGAGCGGATCAGCCAGCCCAGTCTGGTACGCGTCCATCGTTCCTACGCCATCAATATCAATTCGGTCGACTCATTTAACGATGTAGAAGCGAGTATCGGCTCCCAGTTAATTCCATTGAGCCGGAGCTGCAAAGACGAGTTCATGCGCCACTTTTTGTACCGCTAATTCATTCCCTCCCGAATCCCCGCCATTCACGTGCCATAGGTCGTCATTCACTGCCTTTCTCCAGCAGCAGGGTCTGTATACAAGTACTTTTGATTCATCAACGAATCCACTTATATACAGACTTTGATGGTTCTGCCTTTTTCTGCTTCATCCACTACCGAGACGCTTATGATTGCCCGCTTTACCGCCAGACGAGCCGACTAAAATATAATCTAACACACTTAATATTAGCCACTTAAAGTCGATTCAATTTATCGATTACCGATAGCGGCATGTCCATAATTTCCACTCTGTAACGAACGATCAATCATGAATCAACTCATCCTAACTGCGTTCACCATGCTGGTAGCCACCACCGTGTTTGCACAAAACAGCGTCAGCATTACCCAAAACGGCGGAGGAAACAACTCGGCATCTGTCACCCAGTCGGGTGAGGGCAACAGCGTCAGCATTAGCCAGACCGGCGGTGCGACCACGGATAGCAGTAAGCCCGGCAACCGGGTGAGCCTGCGGGTGCCCAAAGGCACCGAAACGACGATCAGCCAGCACAATGTCGGCCCTAATTCGGTCGAGATTTCGCAGGAAGGTCAGGCTACGGCGACAATCAATCAGTTGTCGGAAACGGGTGAAAATACCATTCACACGCTCCCTGTCGTGCCTGAAAATCGTACCAAAACACGTCCGTCAAAACGACGTAATCGTCAGTAAACCCAAACGTTCATTTTAATTTACTAAACAAATCCATGAAAAAAGTACTCCTTACCGGCACAGCCCTGATGGCTTTCGTAGCCGCCAGTTTCGCCCAGAGCAACACCACCACGCTTCAGCAGAACGGTAACAGCCAATCGTCGATGCAGGAACAGAATGGTAATTACCTGCAATCGACTGTCACCCAAGATAAGGGAGCGTCAACGAACTTCGGCAGTTTCGGAGCCACGCGCCAGGAATCGGTCGGTGCAAATGGCAATCAGGCCACGGTTGAACAGAAAAACGCATCGAACTCAAACCGGGGTTACGTTACACAACTCACAGGAACGGGTAATGTCGGCACCATTACCCAGAATAACAACAGTGGTGCGCTGTCATCGGGTGCCATTGCGGTTACGGTTGGAACCTCGTCGGCTGCTGTAAAAGCAGCCCAGGGTAACTGGGCTGGCATTATGCAAGTGGGTAGCGACAATAAAACGACATCGATCAACCAGAGTGACATCAGCTATTCAAACTTTGGCGAAATAAACCAGTATGGTTCCACCAATGGAAAGACGCTGATCGATCAGTCGAACCGGTCGAGTGGTAACACCGCCAAAATTGATCAGGGAACAGCCAGTGCCGGGGTTACAGCCAGCAAAGCAACAATTCTGCAACAGTCCAACAGCCGCGACAACCAGGCGTTTGTTACGCAGATAGCCAGCAACAATACCGCTACTGTTACGCAAAACGAAAGTTCGATAAGCAACGTGGCAAACGTCAGCCAAAGTGGTACCTACGGCATAGCGACGGTAAATCAGGGGCAGGATGCGAACTTTAACAAAGCCACCATCCTGCAGGATACAAAGGGTTTCTACGGCGGCAAGTATAACACCGCGACGATCAACCAGACCAACCTGAGCGGCCAGAACGCAGCGACTATTGAGCAGCACGGCATCTATGAAGTAGCAACAATCAACCAGGGCTACAGTGCTGTTGGCAATGAAGCCACGATTCAGCAGCAAGGGTATGCATCCAGAGCTTCGATCAGCCAGTACAACGTTACTAACAGTAAGGCAACGATCAAACAGGATTTGGTAACGCAGAGCGGGGGAATTGATGTCGCTGAAATTCAGCAGGGTAGCTCATCCATGGCGGCTTCCGACAGAAACGTGGCGACCATTACACAGGACTACAGCTACAATACGGCCAAACTCCGTCAGTATGGTAACGGTAATACGGCTACGCTTACCCAGCAGATCGGCGATAAAAACGTCATCAAAGGTCTTGGTACCGATGCCGACGGTCAATATGCACTGCAACAGGGTAACAACAACACGTTGACCGTTACCCAGAATTCGGGCACCTCTAACTACGTACCGAACGTAGCCAACGTCAGCCAGATCGGTAATGGCAACATGGCTACGATCATGCAAACGGGTCATAACTAATCCATAGCTGTAATCAATTGAACCGTGGTCGGTGGGTTTCCTGCCGATCACGGTTATTCTGCTGACTTGTGCCGATGTTCCTGCGAATTCTGATCCTGATTCTCTGCGTAGCCAATAGTACCTGGGCGCAATCTGTAACCACTGTAGCCACCAGCTCGCCGGAGGTGTTCTGGCAGTTAACGACGGGTACGGCCACTACGCCCGCTGCGTCCGCTAACGAGGTACTGCTACAACAGGCCGGCATGGGAAATCAGGCCACCATAGCGATACTGGGACAACAGAATCAGATCCAATTGACGCAAACCGCCAACGCTAACGCGGCAACCGTGCAAGTGACGGGACAGGGTAACCAACTCCAACTCAATCAAAATGGGAGTGGTAACCGGCTGGCAGTCGGGCTCGACGGCACGAACAACCAGCTCCAGGTCAGTCAGAACGGGGGCGACGTGGTGAGCCTGCTGGGCCTGTCGGGAAGCAACGCCCGTATCGACCTGATTCAGCGCAACGGCAACAATACGATTATCGCCGACGGCCTGACCGTTCCCGGCGTAGCGACGCCCGGCGTGGCGACGCCCGGCACCTCAACGGGTATGGGCGTAGCAAACCTGAAGATTGAGCAGTCGGGTGGCGCGACCATCCGGATTCAAAATGGCCCGACCATCGGACATTAACAAGTGCCTATGCGACTTCTTTTTTACGTATTATTAAGTTGGGGATTGCTGACGACTGCATCTGCCTATGCGCAGGACCCCGATCTGGAAGGGGTACTCGACAAAGAAACAATGAACGAAGCCGTTGTTTCTGAAGAAGGCACCGAGACGCTTCTCCTTGACAACACCCGCTCTAAAATCGGCCGGGATTTCTACGAAGCCTTTTTCCGGCAGTACGCAGAACTACCCAAAGGTCCCGGTCTACCCGCACCGACGGATTCGACCCGCAAGGTTGAACACAATCTGGAGCTTGACCTGAACGCTTTTCTGGTTACCGTCGATGAGCTGCCTACGTTCGGCAGTGGCACCAGCATTATTTCCATCACGCTCAACGATCAGCTGATCTGGCAGAACTACGTACAGATCCGGCAGGACGTACTGGAAGCTTACGCCCTCGATGCGGCTCAACTTATCAACCAATACGTCATCAACTACAAAGAAGTGCAGCAGTCGCTGGAAAACGAGGACCAGCGCGGTTCGGGCATTTTCTGAGCAGTGCAAGCAAACCTACCCGGCTCTCATCATCCCTATGAAAACGTTTACACTTCTCACGATAGCCTTCGTATTAATGAGCGTTGCCGCCCGCAGCCAGGGCTTCGTGTATCATCCCAACAACCCCAATTTTGGCGGAAACACCTTCAACTATTCATGGATGCTCAGTTCGGCGCAGGCGCAGGACCGCACGACTGACCCGGCCAACAAACGAACGACCAATAGTACGACCAACACCAGTTCACTCGACAGCTACGCCCAAAGTCTGCAAAATCAGCTTCTGGGTCGAATTACCAGCAGCCTGGTCAGCAAACAGTTTGGCGAAGGCACGTTGAAACCCGGCACCTACACCTTCGGCGACTACCAGGTCGAAATCAGCAATGGTACAAACGGCGTCGTGGTGCGTATCGTCGATGGAAAAGGGGGCGAAACCTCAATTACCGTACCCTATTATTAGCCTTACCCCATCGCATCAACACAAAACCTGAATGACGACCCATTACCTGCCCCGCCTACTGGTGTTAACCACCCTCGTGAGCCTGTTGAGCGGCTGCACCGCATTTTTCTATCAACCCACGGGTCCGCGCCGGGCGCGGGTGGGCGAAGAAACGCCGACCACAACATCCTTGCGGCAGTTGCCCCCCGCGAAGGAAAAAATTGTGGCGGCTGTGTATAAATTCCGCGACCTGACGGGACAGTACAAACAGATTGAAACGGGATCGACTTTCTCCACTGCCGTCACGCAGGGCACGACCAATATTCTGCTGAAAGCCCTCGAAGAAAGCAACTGGTTTGTGCCCATCGAACGCGAAAACGTGAGTAATCTCCTCAACGAACGCAAGATTGTGCGCTCCAGCGTCGCTCAGTTTAAGGAGGGCGAAAACCTGCCCCCACTCCTCTTTGCCGGTATCATTCTGGAAGGCGGAGTCGTCTCCTATGATGCCAACATCATCACCGGTGGCGGGGGGCTGCAATACTTCAGCGCGGGCGGATCGACCCAATACCGGCAGGACCGCGTAACGGTTTACCTGCGGGCCGTAGCGACCAAGACCGGCAAGATTCTTAAGACCATTTATACTTCCAAGACCATCCTGTCGCAGACGGTCAACGCCAGTTTGTTTCGGTACGTAACGTTCAAGCGGCTACTGGAAACCGAAACGGGGCTGACCACCACTGAGCCGGGGCAAATGGCCGTCACCGAAGCCATCGAAAAGGCAGTCGAAGGGTTGATTATCGAAGGGGTACGCGACGGGTTGTGGGCAGCTGAAGACAAGCAGGCCGGGCCGATGAAGAAAGTACTTGACGCTTACCAGACGGAGAAGACCCGCATGAGCGAAACCGACGTGTACGGTATTCGCCCCGAAATCGACGCGCCCCTCATCACGCTGCAACCTTACGCCGGGGTCATGCGCTACTACGGCGACTACGCCCGGCACACCATCAAGGGTGCCTACGGGGCTTCACTAGCTGTCAATTTGTCGTCAAAATTTGGGATACAGATCGACGGAGGAACGGGTATGCTGGCGAGCGAAGGCGCTTTCTCGACCCGCATCGCATCACTGGAAGGTAACCTGGTCTTCACGCCTACTCCCTTTCAGCGCTGGAGCTCCCTGTTGTTCATTGGTGGGGGAATGGTGTCTCGCGCGGGAACGACGCCGTTCAACTGGCAGGGCGACCGCTACGCACAGGCGCAGGGGGGCGTGGGTATTCAGTATTCATCGGGCGGGCTGATCGGCTTTCGCTCGACGATCTCGTATAATCAGCCGTTTACCGATGCGCTGGATGGGATCGTAGCCGGCGCCCGCAACGATTACTACCTCCGGGGTACGCTGGGAATCACCCTGCACATCGGCAGTATTTTTCGTCCCAGGCCAGCACCGATTACTCCTCGAAAATAAGTTCATACCCACCTCATCGGCAACCCTTTTTGCGTTGTCTACCGTCCATGAAAGCCTTTTCCAACGTTTTGATTCTCCTCATTGGCCTTACGGGCCTGCTCAGTTGTAATGAAGATACGTTTATTGACCCTGTCCAGCTGACTACGGTGCGGGGTCGCGTGTTGTACAGCGTTAATCAACAGCCCATCCGCAACGCGACGGTCAAGCTGACGCCTGGCAACCGGGTCGTAGCAACCGACTCGGCCGGACTGTTTCGGTTCGATAGCGTTATTGTGGGCAGCTATACCCTTCAGGCGTCAAAAACGGGCTACGGCACTGAAGTGGCTACCGTAGCCCCGGCCGCCGGTGCGTCGCCGGTTGTAACGATCCTGCTGACCGATGACAAAACGCAGAACCGCCCCCCCACAACGCCCACGCTGGTAGCCCCAGCCCAGAACAGCACTACCCAATCGACGACGCTTACCCTGAAGTGGACGGCTACCGACCCTAACCGCGACTCGCTGACGTATACGGTACTGCTATACCGATCGGGGGCAGCTACACCAACGGCATCCTACACGGGTCTTGTAGCCGATTCTCTGGTTATAAGTGGGTTAGATTACAATACAACATACCTCTGGCAGGTCATTGCAGCCGATGGCATCAACACCGTGAACGGGCCGATCTGGTCCTTCCAGACGGGATTGTATCCTGACTATAGCTACGTCTTTGTCCGGCGGATGAACGGTCAGTTCCAGATTTTCGGCGCTACCGCCGATGGAGCCGTCAACCAACTCACCCGGAGCGGCAGCAACTGGCGACCGATCGTTAGTCCGAACCGGCAGAAAATCGCCTTTATTTCCAACACTGACACTGAGCTACAACTCTACCTGATGAATCTGGATGGCAGCAACCGACAGCAGGTAACAACGGTCCCCATTGCAGGCTTATCGGCGGCTGACCTGTCGTTCTGCTGGTCGCCGGATGGCACGCAACTGTTGTATCCCAGCAATGATCGGCTCTACGCGGTCCGTACCGACGGCACGGGCTTACGCGTGGTTTCCCGAACCCGAACAGGGCGCGTCTGGGCCGGTTGCGACTGGACTCCGCAGGGAAATCTCATAGCCGCCCGCACAACCGGTACGGATTTGTACGACAATGAACTGGCCGTTTTCTCGTCTGACGGCAGTGCCAATCGGGTTGTTTATACCCGGCGTGATGCCCGCGTGGGTAACCCAGTCTTTTCCGTGAATGGTCGCCAACTTCTCTTCTCGGCCGACTCAACGAATTTTCAGAATGAGCAGGGTCGCCAGCTCGATGCCCGGCTCTATCTGCTCGACCTGAGTTCGACGGCGGTCACTGATTTATCGCGCGCCCAATCCAGTACTGGTGGATCGACTCAATCCAACAAAATTGCCGGTACCAACGATCTGGAACCCCGTTTTTCACCCACCGGCGGAAACATTATTTTCACCAATACTGACAACACGGGACTCAATCAGCGGACGGTATACATTGCCGATACCGACGGACGCAACCGAAAAGTATTGTTACAACAGGCGGAGATGCCCTATTGGCGATAGATTTCTCATCAGCAGATCAAGTCGTTTAGGCCCCAGTTCCGTTGATTGCCTTGGTATACTCACTAACCAGCTAGTGCGCATCATTGACCGCTTTCGTCATGTGGGGATACGCTCAACGCGACTGTATTCGGGTTCAACATTAGCTTTGGTGTTGGGCCCATACTGAGCTGGGAAGCGGAATTGAACGCGCATGAAACAGAAGCTAAACGACAGACTGATTTGGACATGTTCTGTCTGTTCACGCATACCGATAAAACAACGGTTAACCAATCTGGAATCGCGTTAGTAATACATCAATGACTGGGGTGAAAACATGGCTTCTGATGAACCAGCAGCCGTGATCAGCCAGCCAGCCTAAAAAACCGGTTCGGCTTACTCGGGCGAGTAAGCCGAACCGGTTTCACAGCGTCATTTACTGTTTCTTCGTATTAGTTGATGGCTACCAGACGACTGGGTGAACTAGGTAGCTTCGTAGCCAGGGTTACGGTTTGGGTTGAGGTGTCCACCCCGTTTGAAATCTCCAGCTGATAGGTGCCATCAGGCAGTTCGTTCATGTTCAGACTGATCCGGGTTGACTTTTCGTTTTTACCCAGGTATTGGTCGAACAAGACCTTACCCGCCGTATTTTTCAGCTTGATAGAAACGGAACCCTTCGTTTCTTTATCGAGGGCAATATTCAGATTACCCGCCCTGTTTGTATAAATGCCGGTTTTATAGGTGGCAGCAGGGGCCGTCTGTTTGCCAGGATTCGTTTCGGCAAATGAAGCAGAGACAGTTACTAAACTAACGGTGAACGCAACAAGCAGAGAGTTAAAGAGCGTTTTCATGGTCCTATATGGTTTGGTTTCTGATGTAAAAGCGAGTCGGGTTGTTCCCGATTGATGAATCAAAGGTATAGGCTATAGCTGGTACTATGTATAGCAAACTACCGGAACGGTCTGGCAACTGGATGAGTGGTCAAAAGTAAGGCCGACTGAGGGAATGGTATCGGGCTATGACACAAAACAGCCATTGCAGAAGCCCTTCCAGCGACTAGGTTTTGGCTCTATCTATCGATTAAACGTGACGAATAAAGCAGCTGTCACACTATTTTGCCAGAAGGTGGTCAACCAGGAGTAACTCGTCTTATCAGGTAAGGACAATTTTTGTGCTTTCACCTGATAAGTTGTATAAGCGTCCTCGTGTTGAGCTAAGCGATTTTTCCAAGATTACTCACCCTATACAAGCCCTCTTAAAAGGTTAAATTGTCCTTTTTAGAGGGTAAGAAATATTTGTCGATTAAGCCCATCAACTTAGCGTAAAGTACCCTTGATGAAGCTTCCTGGCCATTATAGCAGTTGATTGCACTACTCGTGGTAATCTGAATTAAGACAGTTCATACCGATAACTAAATTTATAGTTTCAATAGCAGTAGTTTAGTGAATAGCTTCGTTTATCAAGCAGGTTAAACTTGAAACGTCCCCCCCATGCGCTCCAGGCTGAGCTTCTCCTGTCTCTTATTAATTACAGTAAATATAGCCAGCCATGCGCAGGTCAATGCTACGCTTAAACTAACATTGGACAGCATCTACGCTGTTGACCAGCTTTACCGGGAAATTCTGGCCAAACCAGCAAAAAAGGATTCCCTGGCCAAAGCAGAAGGATACGATTCTCAGGAAGTACAAACTAGAATACTCACCAGGATGAATGCAGCTGATGCATCAACGATGAAAAAGGTTGAGGAGATTATTAGCCAGTATGGTTATCCCGGTAAATCGTTAGTTGGCGAACCAACAAATGAAGCGGCCTGGCACGTTATTCAACACTCCAAAAGCATCGAACAATATTTCCCAATGATCGAAGAGGCAGGTCAAAAGAAGGAACTGCCTTTTACGTTAGTAGCCAAAATGCAGGACAGATTGCTGGTCCAACAGGGGAAGGAACAAATCTATGGTACGCAGGGCCGATGTGACTTTCCACAAGGTAGCTCCGCCATAACCCAAAAGCCAGATTGTTATATCTGGCCAATTGCCAATGCAGCACACGTCAATGAACGGCGTAAACAAGCTGGGTTTACAGATACCGTAGAAGACTTCGCTAAAAGCATGGGTGTTACCTACCGGCAAAGGTCGCTACCTAAAAAATGACCACTTTCGGAAGAAATTAATTCAATCTCATTAACGTAACAGCACGTACAAAACAGTTTCGCGACTTCTATGAAAATACAATTGACGCTACTTTGCGGTTTCTTACTAACGATAACTGCCTGCTCAAGTTCGAAGCCTCCCCAGGTGAATTCTATTACATCAGTAACGCAACCAGCAAAAGACATCGTCGGCGTCTGGGCGTTGGTAAATAAAGTAACGGATACCCCTATTTCAGGGAGCAGGCTCAAATTTATTCTTGACAATCGCTGGAGTCTGACTCAAGCAGACACGACGACCGGAGCAGTGATCTACCATCATGGAGGTTCTTACACATATGACGGTAAAATCTATACGGAACAGGTTGAATTTGCAAATCCCAATACGGCCAGTTACGTCCGGTCAACAGCCAAATTTACAGTTCAGATCGACGATACTATTATGACCCTGATTGGCATTGATAACCCCTGGAACGAAATATGGGTACGACTCAAATCGAAGTAACACGCTTTGTTACAATCGTAGTTATAAAACGGGTATAGCAGAAGTACAGATTTTAGCGTTGTCTATCAGTGGTGTAGTTCCTGAGAAATGTTCATCCCACTTGAAAACAAGTTGACATTATGGTTAAACGCTTCGTATTAGTTTACTGCCTGAGTTATCTGCTAACGGCGTGTACGTCCAACTACATCAATTGGCATACTAATGACAATATCAGAAAAATAGGGCTTGGCATGAGCAAAGAGCAAGTCATTCAGGTTTTAGGAAAGAACTATATGGTGTCTTCCTCCTCTAAGGATGAACGAAACAATCAGATCGAAGTACTAGCTTATAAAAGCGACGCTCATGAGGAATACAGGCTCAAATTTATCAATGATAAGTTGACCGAATGGAATCGAGAGTTCACCAACAAGTACCTAGTGAAAGACCCCTCTTAAGGAGGCAATGCCAAACTTCTGTTGCTACTTTAGCTTACCAAAGGAATTTTTATTTTCTCTGAATTAGCTTTATGTGAAAGGGTTAATTTTAGAACAAGTCACTAGTGTCCTTGGCAACTCGTTGTGCTTAATCGCTTTGTTCGTTTCTGATTGCCTTAGGTGAGTGATGATCAGACTTAAACGCTTTGGGTAAGCAGCTGTTTAACCAACTCAGGTTGTCCCAAAAACGGGCCGGAGATACCAATTTTCAGGGTTGCCATCGCAGCGCCGAATTCACCCGCTTCCTGTACATCGGCCCCCTTAACGCGTTTCGACAAGTAGCCCGCCATATACGTATCTCCGCAACCGGTGGCATCCACAACAGTCGCTGGCTTGAAAGCTGGGATTTGATAGAATGTGCCTTCGGTCAACACCAGTGACCCCTGACTGCCGAGCGTAATGATCACTTCCGATACACCGAGATCAGCCAGATAACGAGCGCCATCCCATGCATCGGTTAGGCCTGTAATCACTTCCATTTCAAATTCATTGGCCTTTAAAATGCTGACATAAGGTAGCATCTCTTTCTTGTCAGCCCAGTCCTGATAAACGACTCGCTTCTCCCGAACGTGGCGCAAATAACCCTGGATATCCAGCGATACCTTTCCTTTCGTGGCTAAATCTTTAATCAGCTTTACGGGAATATCATCCGCGAGTAATGGTCCCAGATGAAAGAATTTGGCGCTTACCTCCGGCATCTGGTCAAGGCTGAAAGGCGAGGCTTTCTGCAAAACGTACTGATCCCGATGATTCTGATCGGCGTTGTAAACGTTCTCAAAATACACGCTGTGTTTACTCGGTATCGTGTACACATCGAAACCTTCAGCCCGTAACTCATCAACAACCGAATACTGCTCCTGAGCCAGCGCCGTGATCAACTTGTACGTTATGTCTCTCGTTAAGAGCGCCTTGGAAAAATAAAATGAGGTGCCACCGGGCATGTGTTTTGTCGACTGCACTGTGACAACCTTGTCCAGTGATATATGTCCTATTGTACAGATATCGAGCATGATGGGTACTTATCTAAGGGTATTGGTGAAGCGTTTCTTTCGTAACTAAATGGTGGAACAAACATCGGCTGACGCGTAATACCGTTTAGTTTGCTCTTCGTTGTCAGCCCAGCCTCATACTGGTTGATCACTAAACTCTAGTTTACAGCAAAGCGACTGGCGACAAAGAAGAGACACGAAAGCAGGGTCATCAACTTAGTTCGTTCATTCGGTAATTAGCCAAGCCAGCCTTCCAATAGTTCTAACCAGCTTTTCTCCAGTTTCTCGTCCGTTCTTTCCTGATCTTCTCGTACTAAAATCAAAATTAGCTCTTGAGAATAAGCCCACTTAGTGCTTTCCAAAAAAGACTGTCAGGTCTTGGCGATCAACTCCATCAGCGTGTACAAACGGAAGCAGATAGCTAATCAGGCTTAAGCTGGGTATCGAATTAAATCGAAATATCAGGGTTCATAAGGCTGTAAAAGTAGGCATACACGACATCAAGTTACCTTTGGGTTACTATATTTTTTTAAGAAAGGAGTTTACAACGATCCCCATAGGCTATTGCGTATGGCGGATAAATGTGTCTAAACTCCTAGTTCCGGGCAAGGTAAAAATCACCTTAACTAGCAACCTAAATTGTATAACGACCAAGGGTAACAGCCTCTTTTTTAGTACTTAAGCAATCGATTAGATCTACTCAATCAGAAAATTTAACGAAGGGATCAGGCACATAGCAAGCGGCATGGAAACACTAATTGAACAAATTTAGTCAAGTATTTAACTAAATCTAATGGTTACGTGTTTATAAATAAACCAATAAATATCCATGAGTGACCAGCGTTCGACGGTGATTGCGAATACGACAGAAGTACCGAAAGAATTTGCCCGCATAGCTAGTGAGGTTAATGTTGCCTTTCGCCAGTTTGTTCAGCAAAAACTAAAGCAACACAAGTTTGATCTGACGTTTGAAATGCTGCAAATTATCGTGCACTTGTGGGAAAATGACGGCGTTAATCAACAGGAAATTGCGAATGCAACCCTTAAAGATAAAGCCAGCTTGACCTACCTGATCGACAATCTAACCCGCCGTGAACTTGTGTATAGGCAGGAGGATATCAACGATCGGCGGAACAAACTTATTTTTCTGACACCCCAAGGCTGGCAGTTAAAGAACGCGATTCTGCCCTGGGTCGAGGACATGTATGTTGCCGCTAATGCGGGTATACCCGCGTACGATTTTGAAAAAGCGATGCACGTGTTGCGCCGGGTTATCAACAATTTAAAACAGAGTCAGTCCTGATTTATTAACTGTATGTTTTATAAGAAGTCAACCTACTACGAAGCGACAACTATACCAGATCGTATACTTGGTCAATGGGACTACTTCTTGCGGCCTGTTGCTACGGCACGTTCAATAAATATGCGATCAAATTTTACCGGTGGTGAACTTTACGGCCAATTTATATAGTTGATTTAAACAAACGTTTGAAATACCTGTTAAATCTTCCTTTTCGCAGCTACCTTATGAAACGACTCAATACGTTACCAAGCAAAATTATAGGTACTCTTTTACTGGTTCATGCATAAACTACTCGCAACCGGCCTGGGTATCGGCTACATTCGTAAAGGTGGAGGTACGGTAGCATCGGTTGTTTGCTGTGGCATCTGGTATCTGGCCCAGGGAATGAATTATCCCGTTTTCGCCCCGGTCCTGATTACACTTGTCGTATTGATGATCGGGATCTGGTCGGCAACCGTAGTCGAGCAACAATGGGGAAAAGACAGCTATCGGGTCGTCATCGACGAAATAGCCGGAATGTCTATCAGTTTACTCTTCATTCCGATTTCGACCAAGAGCATTCTGATCGGTCTGTTCCTATTTCGGTTTTTCGACATAGCAAAGCCGTTGGGTATTCGGAAAGTAGAAAAGCTGAGTGGCGGATGGGGGGTTATGTTCGACGACGTGCTGGCTGGCGTTTACGCCAATTTAACATTGCAAAGCGCCTTAGCACTGAGTATCTTATAAAATAGCATGCAAACATTTTTTAAAGTACAGGTGACCTCATTACTAGCGTCGGCCGTCGATTTTCTGACGACGATCGTTGGTGTGCACCTGTTGAACAGTTGGTTTATGGCGGCAAGTTTAATCGGTTCCGTTTGCGGGGGACTCGTGAATTTTGTCGTCGCTAAGACGTGGACGTTTCCGTTGAACAACCAACCGCTTGGCCCGCAGTTTGGACGCTTTTTTCTGGTCTGGCTGGGCAATGCGGGGATCAACGCTGCCGGGCTTTTTGCCGCAACGCACGTGCTGGGCGTACAGTATTTACTCGCTAAAACAACCGTATCCATTCTGGTTGGCATAAGCTACAACTACTTTTTTCAAAAAGACTTTGTGTTTAGTGTGTCATGAATCACCATTTACTCAACTACGCGCCAATCCGGACAGCCCTGCTTTTTTGCGGATTGCTGTTGTTGATTTGTAGCCTAGCCAACGCACAGACCACAACCGTTACCGGAATTATTACGGACGGAGGAAATAAACAGCCGTTACCGTTCGCGAATGTTGTCTTCGTCGGTACAACGATCGGAACAACCACCAATGAACGGGGCGGGTATACGTTGACCGGAACGGGTAATTTTACGCAGATAGCTATCTCGTTTATTGGGTATAAATCAATTATCAAAGCCATCACGCCCGGTGTTTCGCAGGAGTTAAAAGTTAGCCTGTCTGCCGATTCGCAACTTCTGAACGAGGTCGTTATCCGTAGCGGTAAACGCGAGCGATACCGGAACAAAAACAACCCGGCGGTCGAGTTGATCCGAAACGTTATCAGCCACAAGGAACAGAATCAGATCGGCAATTACGCCTACGCAGCCTACGAGGAATACGATAAACTACAATTCTCGTTAAGCAGCCTGTCGAATAAAGTGTCCGAGCGCAAAATCTTTCAGAAATACCGTTTTCTGCTCGACAACCGGGATACGACGACCTTGCCCGGCAAGTCATTACTGCCGGTTTATCTGGAAGAAAAGCTGGCTGATCATTACTATCGGAAAAGCCCGCAGAAGGACAAAATCATTGTTAAAGGCAACAAACGAGTCGATTTTGGCCAGTATTTCGACAACAACGGCCTTAGCCTGTACCTGAACCGGATGTACTCGAAAGTCGATATTTATTCAAATTCGATTTTCCTGATGACGAATCAGTTCCTGAGCCCGATTGCCAGCAGTGCGCCCACCTTTTACCAGTACTTTTTAGCCGATACAATCACAATTGATAAGACTAAACTGGTCGGGTTGAATTTCGTACCCCGCAACACATCCGATATGCTGTTCGAAGGCAAGATGTATGTGACGCTTGATAGCAATTATGCCGTGCAAAAGATAAATCTGTCGGTAAACCCCAGGATAAACCTGAACTGGGTTCGCGACTTACAAATTCACCTGCAATTCGAGCAGAACACGGACGGTCGGTATTATCTGAGCAAGAGCGATCTGCTGGCCGATTTTGGCATTACGAAAGGAAAAGGGGGCGGCATCTTCGGCCAGCGAACCTTATCGTACCGAAACTATAAAACGGGTGATGCGCGTCCGGATAGTTTTTATGAAGGGCAGGAACAGATTGTAGCTGCTGACGCGGCCAGCAAACCCGAACAATTCTGGTCGACCAACCGGCACGATACGCTGTCAACGGCCGAATCAAAGGTTTATACGAACATCGACAGCCTGAAACGAATGCCCTCATTTCGGCGCACGATGGAAGCATTTACCTTTATACTAGCTGGTTATAAATCCTTTGGCCCTTTTGAAGTCGGCCCGGCCAACACCTTTTACAGTTTCAATCCGGTTGAAGGATTTCGGCTACGGCTGGGCGGACGCACCACGCCGGAGCTTAGCAAGCGCTACTACGCGGAAACCTACGCGGCTTATGGGTTCAAAGACCAGCGCTGGAAGTATTTCCTGAGCGGTACTTACTCGCTGAACAACAAGTCTATCTACCAGTTTCCGCAAAATTACGTTCGGGCCAGTTTTCAGCGTGATACAAAAATTCCGGGGCAGGAGCTTCAGTTTGTGCAGGAAGACAACTTTTTGCTTTCCTTCAAACGGGGTGTCAACGACAAATGGTTGTATAACGACACCTGGCGAATTGACTACGTTCACGAATTTGAAAACCACTTCTCCTATAGCCTGGGCTTCAAAAACTGGCAGCAGTCACCAGCCGGAGCCCTCCAGTTTAAGCGGCCAGGGGATGATACGAACACACCATCACCGTCTTTAACAACGTCCGAATTTTCGGTGGAAGCCCGCTGGGCTCCTAATGAGCAATTCTACCAAGGAAAGATTTACCGGGTGCCCATCGTAGGGCGTTACCCCGTATTTACACTGCGCTTTGCATCCGGAATAAAAGGGCTTTTTCACGGTGGCTATAGTTACGAAAACCTGACAGGCACCATCAGTAAGCGCTTTTTTCTTTCGCAACTCGGGTACACGAACGTAACGGCGCAGGGTGGTTATATATTCGGCCAGGTCCCGTTTCCGCTTTTGACCATTCACCGGGCAAACCAAACGTACGCGTATCAGTTGAACTCCTATAACCTGATGAACTTCCTTGAATTTGTCAGTGATCATTACGCCAGTTTAAGTATCGACCACTCGTTCAATGGGTTTTTCTTTAACAAAATACCTTTGTTGAAGAAATTGAAATGGCGTGAAGCCGTTTCGTTCAAAGCCTTGTACGGCGGGTTACGCAGTGAGAACGACCCAAGCCAGCACCCCTCATTGTACCAGTTTCCGGTCGATGATTCGGGCGTACCTTATACCTATACGCTCAACCGGACACCGTATCTGGAAGCCAGTGCAGGCGTGTCCAATGTGCTGAAGTTTTTCCGAATCGATCTGGTCAAACGACTTAATTATTTAGATCATCCGAACGTATCGCAGTGGGGCATTCGCGCCCGCGCCACGTTCGATTTTTAACCCATTACGCCTACTTATCATGCAACAGGCACTACCATTTCGCACAAAGATCCAGCTTGGCATTTATAGCCTCATCAACCCGTTTGTCCGGTTGCTGATCCGGTTGGGACTAACGCCTAACATGGTCACGACCATAGGATTAGTCTTAAATATTGGGGTCGCTCTGATTTTTATTATGGGCGCGCAACAGGGAAACCGGGGTGATTTCAGTTATGTTGGCTGGGCCGGGGCGCTCGTGTTGTTCGCGGGTTTGTTCGATATGCTGGATGGACAGGTCGCCCGGCTGGGTAAGATGAGCTCCCTATACGGAGCACTCTTTGATTCGGTACTGGATCGTTACAGTGAACTGATCATGTTTCTGGGTATTTGTTATTACCTGATCGCCCATCATTACTTTTTCGGGTCGCTGTTTGCCTTTATTGCGCTGATCGGGTCAATGATGGTGAGCTACACCCGCGCCCGATCCGAGGGGTTGGGGATTGAAAATAAGGGAGGACTGATGCAGCGTCCCGAACGGGTCATTACCATTGGCGTGTCCGCATTAGCGTGTGGCTTTCTGGCTCCCGTACTCGGCCCTGATTTCAAGGTATTCATACCCGGCATTCCGGTGCATATCTTCGAGACGATGTCGATTTTCACCCTGCCGTTGACGATTATGGCTTTCATGACCAACATCACGGCCTACAATCGGTTGATTGACGCGAAAAAAGCACTATCGCAAAAAGAAAAGCCATCCTCGTTTCCGAACACGTTGATGCTGACTTTTTTAATTTTAGCGAGTACAGTCAGCCAGTCAATGGCGGCAAATGCTGTATCCGACGATCTTCAGCAGGACAAAACGAAACTGGTTTTCCCAACCCCCAGAAACGTTCCGAACCAGTTGTTCTATCTCCAGCGGGACCCCAACCCAAATACTATCATTTGCGCGCTGAACCTGAAAAATGGCCAGTTGGACAAACACGATCCGGTACGTGTCTTCTGGATTCGGTATACCGAACAAAGCCAGCAAAAAGAGCTATCGTACATTCAGCGTACATTTGCTTACGGCATCAAAGCACGCGCCCTGTCGAATGAGGAATACGAATTGAATTTTGTGTCTTACAAAAAGTTTCCGCTTCGCTTGGTGAAATCGGAGCGTGATTCTGGTTACTACGTATACGCGAACGTAAACCAGAAGAAAGTGATTTTAAGACGCCTTTACCTGCATATTGAAGGCGGCACGATGTGGGTGCCAAACGTAAAGTACATCCAGGTTGAGGGCATCAATGCATCGACCGGAGAGAGTACAGTCGAGCGCATTATGGTTTAAAAACGTATCGTCAGTCGGCACGGTACACGCATACAATGACACCCAATCCCCCTAGTACAGCACTACCTATTCAGCAGCAGATTTTACGACTGACCCTGGCTTCGATTGGCTATATGCTGCTGTCGTTTGCGCTGGTTGGCTACAAACCCGACCAGCTTTTTTTGATTGCCCTGGTCAACGTTCTGTATTTTGCCTCGGACTTTACCCGCAAGTACGTCATCGGCTTTTCAATATTCCTGGTGTACTGGATCGTTTTCGATTACATGAAGGCGTTCCCGAATTACCACTATAGTTCGGTCCATATCGAGTCCCTGTACCTGTTGGAAAAAAAGCTGTTTGGCATACCCAGCGGATCGATGGTACTGACACCCAATGAATACTGGCTGGTTCACCGGACAACGCTGCTAGATATCGTAACGGGTCTGTTCTATCTAACCTGGATTCCGGTCCCGCTGCTGTTCGGCACGTACCTGTTTTATACCGACAAAACCGCTTTCTACTCGTTTTCGCTGACGTTTGTGCTGGTCAATCTGATTGGCTTCGTCGGGTATTATCTTTATCCGGCGGCACCACCCTGGTACGTACAAACGTACGGGTTTGCCTTTCACCCGAATACACCTGGTAACACGGCGGGCCTGGCTAATTTCGACCACTATTTCGGCACCTCGACGTTTGCTTCCATATACGCCAAAAGCTCGAACGTGTTTGCGGCAATGCCTTCGTTACATTCCTCCTACCCGGTCATCGTGCTGTACTATGGCTTGAAGAAACGGTTGGGACTGGTCAACGTTGTGTTCGCCATTATCGTAGCAGGCATCTGGTTTTCAGCCGTCTACACAAGTCATCACTACGTTCTGGATGTCGCCGGTGGTGTTACGTGTGCACTTCTTGGCTTTGCGATTTTCAGCCAGTTGCGCAAAACAAACTGGCTGAAAAGCTTCATTAGGTGGATGGTGTCGCTGACGACCTAGCTGACAAATTTCGCCTGCATGGTCTTGATGAATGTAAGCCCATTTTCGGCAATGTCCCAGGGATCGTTATATTCTCGCCAGACGTTGATCGAGTTGGCGAAGTCAATGTCATTCCGGGTAAACGCTTCAATGGTCATCCAGCCTGTGTAATTGATTTCTGCCAAGGTCTGGAACGTATCATCCCAAGGAATGTGCCCATCACCGGGTGTTCCGCGATCGTTTTCGCTGATATGTACATGGGCCAGGACGGGCGCAATGGTCTGAATCGCCTTCGGAAACTGCTTTTCTTCCATATTGGCGTGGTGCGTATCGAACATGGCCCGAACATTCGGATGATCAGCCATACGTACCAGATTGGCTAGTTGCTCCATCGTATTGCAGAGATAGCACTCAAAGCGGTTAAGAGCTTCAGGAGCCAGCACAATATTTGCCTGCTTGGCGTATTCTCCGGCGGCATGAAGCACGTCGGCGCTGTGTGCGTATTCGTCCGGCTGGGGTTCACGTCGGCTAAAGGTGGCAAATGCAGAATGCATGGGACCACAGATAACCGTAGCGTTCATGGCGTGAGCGCGGTCAATGGCACCTTTCAAAAAGTCGACGGCCTGTTCCCGGATTTTGGCGGAATCACTAACTGGGTTGGTATCGGGTCCAACTACCATCACGCAGGTACTTTGCAGGCCGAGTTGCTGTAAGTGAGCACCAAATTGTTGGTAAGCAGCTACGTCACTGTTATCAATGAAGCATTCAACGCCATCGTAACCGATGGTTTTGAGCCGCTCGGCGATCGGATTTAATTTATCCGACATAGCAGCCGTCCAGGCCAATACGTTAAATCCAATGGGTGAAAATTGGGATACTCGTGATTCCGTTGGCAACGTCATAGAAAAGAGAAATAAGTGTCAGAAAACAGGGTAGGTTCGCAACGTGGGTTAGAAACCCGCGATAGCTGGCAAAGAATAGCGGGTTTCCACCCGCATTACGGAACATCTGAGAAAAATCATTTTTCCATCGGGTGATCTTTCAGTAGTTGACTGGGCGAATAAAAATCCGCTTTACGGTCCGTAGCGGCCCGCACCTGCTTAACCTTGTCGGGGCGGATTGCGGGAGCACTGTTACCGAACGAATTGCGCACGTACGTTAATACAGCCGCGATTTCGTTGTCTTTCAGGAGTCCGCCAAAGGGAGTCATCGGAACCTGGCCCGGATACGTTTTACCGACAACTTCAATAGGGCCCATCAACCCTTTCAAGGCAATTTTGATCAGTCGCTCTTCATTGCCCGACACCCAGTTTGTCCCTGTAAGCGGGGGGAAACCGGAGGCTGTCAGTCCTTTCCCATCCGGCTGGTGGCAGGTGGTACAATACCCTTCTTTCGCGTAAATCTCTTTGCCCATATTGAACAGGGCCAGCTCCTCCCCTTTCAGCGTCGATTTAACCGCTACCTCTTTTTCCTTTTTGACATTCACGCCATTCAGGTGGGCAACGGCGGTTTCGTACGCATGAATCATCCAGTCATCCAGTGGTTTTTTCTTAGCTTCCGCCAGAATGGGCAGCCCTTTTTCCTTACCAATCCAGGAAGCGGCCACAATGGCGGCCAGCCGAACCCGGCTGTTCTCATCCCGAACGGCTTGCATCAGTAAATTGGCCTGATCCGTTACCTGATGGCCCGTATACCGAACGACCTGAACAGCGGCAGCGCGAGCATGATAGTCCTTCGCCTTGAGCACTTGCCGAAGTAATGGTTGATCGACTTTGTTCATGCCCCAACTGACCCACAGCCCTTCCAGCAGATTGTGTTCGTAGCGCGGATCGTTTTTATCCAGTTTAGCAACCCAGGTGTTCAGTTTAGCCAGCACCTCCTTAACATCCCGTCCCCTCAGTTCGCGTCGGGTGCGGTAGCGGGTGCGGTATTCGGGCAGTTTGAGGTTGTCCAGCAATTGGTCGATACTGGCCCCGTCAATGTTGGCGGGCGTAACCAGCGGGCGCGATGGGTAGGTGATGCGGTAAACCCGACCGTGCGAATGGTCTCGCAGGGGATCTCTCGCGTTATGCTGCATGTGACCGATCAGGATGTTGTGCCAATCGATGAGGTAGAGCGAACCGTCGGGTGCAAACTCCATATCGACCGGGCGAAAATTCCGGTCTTCGCTCACGACCAAATCCATCCGGTGCTTGCTTTTATACCCCGTGCCATCGTCCACCAGCGTGTGTTCTTTCATTCCCAGAAAACCAATGGTGTTGTTGATCAGAAAATCGCCCTGTATTTCATCGGGAAAGTGGCGGCTAGACACGAATTCAAGCCCGGAGGTTGGTCGTACCCGGTGCGCTTCCTCAACAAGCTGAACCGATTTATGGGTAGCTTCGCCGTAGCGTGGTAACACCGAACCCGGCATCATCCAGCGAACATCGGGGCTCGACGTTTCGGCAAAAAACGGCTGTCCCCAATCGTCGAAAGCAATTCCCCAGGGATTTGGAATAGACAGTTGGGCGGTACGTTCCAGCTGATGGCGTTGGGGGGTGTATCGATAAAATCCACCATTGGTCGCCCGAACCGGACCATAGGACGTTTCGACGTTGGTGTGCAGAAAAACGCCTTCGCCCGAGTAGATGGCCCCCGACGGGTCGACGGTAAACGCATGGCTATTGTGATGGGTATCGTGATCGTCGAACCCGCTCATCAGGATCACATTTTTATCGGCCTTGTCGTCTCCGTTTGTGTCGGTGTAGAGTTTCAGGTTAGGCCCCTGCGAAACATAAACGCCTTCTTTCGCGATCTCGAAGCCGAGCGGCAGGTGTAACCCATCGGCAAATACCGTTTGTCTATCCGCTTTACCGTCCCGGTTCGTATCTTCCAGAATCAGGATTTTATCGTTTGGTTTGGCGTCACCGGGTTTGTAATGCGGATAACTGGGCATCACCGCAACCCACAACCGACCTTTGTTGTCGAAGGACATCTGCATGGGTTTAGCCAGATCCGGAAACTCTTCTTCGGAGGCAAACAGCTCAATTTTATAGCCCTGCGGTACTTTGAGTTTACTAAGTGCTTCCTTACCGTACAGATACGTCAGACTACCGTTCTTTTCCGGATTGAAATTGGTTTTGACCGGCGGCAGTTGCTTGGTCTTTTTATCGGCAG
The DNA here is from genome assembly GCF_010747415.1 of Spirosoma agri. Taxonomy (NCBI): domain Bacteria; kingdom Pseudomonadati; phylum Bacteroidota; class Cytophagia; order Cytophagales; family Cytophagaceae; genus Spirosoma; species Spirosoma agri. The sequence goes on from NZ_JAAGNZ010000007.1 coordinate 84,389, forward strand.
CGGCAATGTCCATTTTTTCACCCTTGGCTGCGGCTAGCCAAACGGCTGTATCGCGAATAGCGGTCATCTGCCGTATTTTTTCAATTTCGGCGGGGTAATTATCCGGACCAAAGGGATTGTACCGACGACCGTACACGTGGACACCGTTCGGAATTTTATAGTCATTGTGCCACATCCAGTTTTTTTCCTGAACGGCATCATGAATAAGCGCCCGATTCGTTTCTGCTTTGGCCGCTGTTTTTCCAAACACCTGATCAGCCAGCAGCACGCCTAATTTTTTGTACCCTTCTTCGTTAAGCTGAGAACCATCGATGGTCAGGGGTTCTTTGCTGGATTCGTACCACTGTTGAGAGGGAGTAAAGGCATCGACAAACAGCACCCGGTTTGCCGTTTTGTTCACTCGCTCCACGACGTCCTTCATCGCTTTGGCATACAGCGACAGGTTCGCGTTTTCGGTTTTACCAGTCGGCAGATCGAGCGTAGCCGACAAATCTTCGAAGGCGATGGGCGACACAATGGCGAGTTGTGGCGGTGTTGTTCCGTTGTAGTTCTGGCTCAGCGTGTGGTTTATAAACGCTTCCAGTTCCGCTTTGTAATTAGCCAGCCCCTCAGCTCCCTGAAAGGATTCGTTATAGCCGAAAAATGCAACGATCACGTCCGTTTTCAGCCGACTCAACCATTGATCGGGTGATTCAAACTGGCCCTGGCTATCCGATGGGTTGGCATACTCCGTCTGGAAACGCTCGGCACCGGGAAACGCCCACGGATCGAACCGACTCGAACGAGGCCGAAATCCAGGCGTATCACCCGGATCGCACATGTTGCGAATGTAAAGCTGATCATCCGGATACCTGACCTGCATCTCTGTTTCGAACGAACCAAAGTTCATCATTCTCGACCCCAAGTTGTTCCCCAGCAATACGATGCGGGTTCCTTTGCTGAGGGTTAAGGAGGCAGGCGCATTGGTTTGAAACGCACTCACCGCAATCAGGATCAGACCTAGTAGAATCAGTAATCCATAGACGGTTCTGGCTCTGGACATAAACGAGTTCATGCGTTCAGGATTTTTTAGGATGGCCATAGGGAACATTAATGTCTAGCTTGCCTTTCCATTGCTTCGGAACGGGCTTACCAAGCTCCCAGTGGATGGCGTTGATGACCAGTCGCTGAACCGATTCAACCTGAAAGTCTTCCGGATGGCCAAGAGTAGTCATGAATGTTTTTCCGCCCCATTGGTTCTGCCACGTCCACGCAACCGGATTATCGATAGCTTCTTTGTCGGGATTAACCGATTTGCCCATCAGCAGGGGTACGGATCCTTTGGCGGGGTAGTCGGGTAGAACCCGGTACAGCCAGGATGCCACGTGAAAGGACGGTTCGACACCCGTTAGAATCGGATTTTTAGCCGCTTCAGGAATGATGGTCACGTCGGTCGTACTCTTGTGACCGTAGTGCGTATGAGCCGCTTTGCCCCCCCAGCCCGGTGGACTACCAAAGGCAAATTCACCAAAGGCATTCCACGTTTTGCGGTCGTCGCCATCCGGGTAATTGAACGCGTGGGTAGTCGTTCGGAAGCCCATCACGGGTTTCCCGGATTTCAGGTAGTCATCGATATACGTTAACTGCTCTTTAGGAAGCAACCGCCAGCGCAAAAAGAACACGGCCAGATCTGCTTCTTTGAGGGCTTCCAGACCGGGAATGTCTTTTTCGGCATTATAGTCGGGGTAGGCTTTCAGCACTTTCGTACGCATTCCGTAGTTTTTTTCCAGCTCAGCGGCAATCAGAGGAAGCGTCAGTTCGCCACTATATTCATGATCACCGGTTACGAATACCACATAAGGTTTCCGGGGGGCCATTGTGTTGGCCAGACCTGGCAAAGCGTGCATGCTTAGTAGGGTGGTAATCGTTTGCAGGAATACTCTACGTTTCGTTTTCACAGGTGCTTTTTTTTATAGGAAAAGACATTACTTCCTTCTGCCTACTACTATAGTTCCGGAATAACGTGTTGTCAGGGATGGCTCACGCAATCGAATGGACAGGTGTTTGGGCCGAAAAAATACGTAAAAAGGCGATTAACTGCTGATCATGCCCGTGGATTTCGTTTAAAACGGACGCGCGGTAACCAGTCGTGTAAAATCAGGGCAGATCGAAGCCCGAATGCAACAAAAAGGCCAGCACTATTTGCACAGTGCTGGCCTTCTTTCCCGAGTGAAGTTACAACCTTACTCCACGTTTATGCTTTGTCCAGGCTTGTTCGTTTCCGGATTTTTGGGGAGCGTAACCTTTAGAACTCCATCGGCATAACTAGCTGTTATCAGCTCCGTAAGCACTTTGTCGTTCAATCGAAACGAGCGTTCGAACGAAGACTGGTTATGTTCCTGATAGGTATATGCTCCCTCGCTGGTGGAGTTTCCCGACGCATCGGCTCCCTGATAAGAAATAACCAGCACATCGTCCTTCACCGTCAGTGCGACCTGTTCTTTGGCCAGACCGGCAGCGAACAGCGAAATGACGAAGGCATCTTCTTTGTTTTCAATATTGACCGGTGGTTGTGAAAATCCGCCGGCATGGCGACCCCAGAAGTTACCGAATTTACCCCGGCCCCATTGACCACTGAATTTACCCCGACCCATTGGACCGCAACCACCTTTGTATTCCTGCTGAAATGCTTGTTTGTTATACATGATCGTGTGTTTTAATGCTGTGTTTACTGTGTGTGTGTTTTATTGTATTACGCTTAGCTGATCGAGATTACGCGATCGAAACGGGGCCGGTGCATGGGCGCCTGAAACGTCGGCTGATCGATGGCTATGATTTCCGCTGATTGCCAGTTTCCCCGCTCCAGCGGTCCAAAAGCCCGCCGGGCCAGTTGCCGCCCAACAACCCGTACAAGCACGAACGTTGCTGCCGCAACGAGCAGAAGTTTTATCAGAATCGTTACTAGAAATAAGGCCAAACCGGCCACCAGGGCTACGCCTGCTATTCGCCAAATGTTCATCGTTTTACTTAGTTAGTGATTGATCAGAACCAGAATTATTCGAGCCTCAACTATGGATTCAAACCCAGTGGGTTGATGAGCCTTCTTCATTCCCTGCTCTACAGGAATAGTCGCAGCAGGGCCCATTTATATTTTAAATAGTCTAAAAATTTCTGTTCATACAAACATAAACTACTGAAAATCAACAGCTTTATTTTCAAAAAAATTAAATTTATAGTTCGTTTACGACCAACGTTCATAAGACATGCTGAAATAGTATAAGCTGGTTTTGGCTACGCTATCCATTCCATTATTTCCATAAACTATTGAGCGAATTGGTCGTTACAACACATGAATTAATTATAACATGATTCACTATCGGTACTGGGCTAACCTGACGGTTATGGATCGTATTTATCAACGACGCAGGGCCGCAACGGCTTCAACTCAACTATGGAACAACTTAAAACGAAAGCGTACGGGGCAAAAGCCTCACTCATTGATCAACTCAGCAGTCTGTCCCGTATGGACATCGAGCGCAACGAACCTCAGTCGGATGAGGTTCTGATCGATATTTTATACTGTGGTGTTTGTCACTCTGATCTCCATCAGGTCAAAAACGACTGGAGCAATACCATTTATCCCTGCGTGCCGGGACACGAAGTTGTTGGCCGCATAACGCAGACTGGTAGCAACGTCACAAAGTTCAAGGTCGGTGACGTGGTCGGTGTCGGTTGTATGATCGATTCGTGTGGTCAGTGTAATTCCTGCACGGGTGGCGACGAACAGTACTGCGAAGGCCCCGTAAGCTGGACGGCGACGTACAATGGCTATATGAAGCCCAACGGGAATGGGTATAATACGTTCGGCGGCTATTCGACCAATATCGTCGTTAAAGAGTCATTTATACTCAACATCCCCGATTCGCTCGACATCAAGGCAGCTGCTCCCATTTTGTGCGCGGGCGTAACGACTTACTCACCCCTGCGGCATTGGCAGGTTAAGGCAGGCGACAAAGTTGCTATCGCAGGGTTGGGCGGTCTGGGTCATATGGCCGTCATGTTGGCAAAAGCAATGGGTGCTGAGGTAACCGTATTGACAACAAGCAAGGAAAAACAAGCGGACGCCGAAAAGTTGGGTGCGCACCATGTCATCATCTCAGATGACAAAGATGCCATGACGCAGAACGAGAAAACGCTCGACATGATTCTGGTTACCATTCCCGACAAATTTGACGTCAATCCGTACATCAGTTTGCTCAAGCGTGACGGTAATCTGGTAACCGTCGGTTTACTCGGTCCCTACAAGAGCCCGGTCAACAACATGGAAGTAGCCTTTCAGCGCCGGTCGATGTCGGGTTCGCTGATCGGTAGCATCAAAGAAACGCAGGAAGTGCTGGATTTCTGCGCTGAACATTCCATTCTACCCGAGGTAGAAATTATTCCTATCCAGGACATCAATAAGGCTTACAAACGGATGCTCGATGAAGAGGTTCGGTTCCGATTTGTCATTGACATGCAGTCACTGAAGGACGAACAATAAGCTAAATAAATAGCTGGTTCTCGAAAGGCTGGCTAATTATAGTAACCCTCAACGAAATTAAACCCTATGACTACGCCTTATCTGCGATCGTTTCAACTTGGCTTTATTGCGGGCATGCGTGCCCTGACGGCTCCGGCTTTACTCAGCCACAAATTGGAGCGCACCTTACCGACCAAAACTCCGGAAACGCCGGTTCAGTATTTTGCCCAACCCACCACGTCGATTGCGTTGAAAGTATTGGCGGGTGCCGAAATTATTGGCGATAAAGTACCCCACGGACCGGATCGGACCACCCCGCCCCAGTTTATTACGCGCATTACATCCGGGGCTACTTGTGGAGCGGTTGTGAGCGAAGTAGAAGGACAATCGGCGTCGCTGGGCGCGATTGCCGGTGGGCTGGGAGCCGTAGCGGGCACCTTACTTTTCTTTAATTTACGTCGCTGGCTGGATCACGATCTGGGTATTCCTGATCAGGTCGGCGCGTTGGCCGAAGACGCACTGGCTATTGGTGTAGGCTGGCAGATCGTGAACGGTATTCAGCCAAACCTGAAAACCACCTAGTTTTCAATACCTTGCGGTATCGTTAACCTGAACATAAGCCTAGGTTCAAAAGCAGAACGCCCAGACAGTACTGTCTGGGCGTTTTGCTTTTGTCTATGTATGGCTATTAGCTGACCAAGAAATTGAGCGCCTGTTTCAGCGTCCGTTCATTGTTGCTCTGTGGGTCCGTATACGAACGTTCGCCCACCTCGATGGTCAGCTGTTTGTCCAGCAGTTGCTTCGTATCGAGTTGCTTTCCTTCTTTCACGTCAATGCCAACGGTTTCGAATAAACTTACAATAGCTGGCATACCCGCTGATGACTGATAAAACCGGTGTGACAGGTATCCTTCTTCGTTCTCGAACCGAACGGCAAAGAAAGGAATCCCTTTGTTTTCGCTCGACCCTTCTTCAATATCTGTAATCGTTACCTGCTGCGGACCATCTGCCAGCAACGCTTTATCCTGACCTTTTTCTACTGCGATTTTCATAACGATGAACTAGTGTTTTATTTGTATTATAAACTACCTGCATCTTCACTTTGTTTGGAAAAGAAGTAGCTAAAAAGTCATTTTTCACTAGAATAGATCATCTAAAAGCCTTTATCAATTGACCGATAGGTTTTACTTGTATTATATTTCTTAAAAGGTATTGGATGAACGACCCGGCTTAGTCAACGGCTCTCCATATTTCCCAGCAAAATACCATTCGCTCGACCAACCCTAAAACTATCCATTCATCAAGTCAGCCAGCCGTTCCAGTAGTTTGCAATACATAGTACCATCCATCGCCTATACCTTTGAGTCATCAATCGGGAAGAACCCGACCAAAATTTAACTGAAGCACTAACTATATAAACACCATGAAAACGCTCATCAAATCCCTACTCATTGCTTTTACAGTAAGCCTGGTAACCATCTCTGCGTCACAAGCCGAAGCCAATCCAGGAAAAAACACATCGACTGTAGCCACCTACAAAACGGGTATTTACACCACGCTGGATGGTAAGCTGCAAATTGCGCTTGATAAAGAAACGAATGGTGCCGTCGATATTAAGTTGAAAAGTGCGGATGGCGAGTTGTTATTTGTTCAGCACCTGAATAAAAAAGAAAATAAAGCCCGTATCCGTTTAACTATGAGCGAATTACAGGACGGAACGTACCAGGTCGAAGTTACCAACGGCGTTGACACAACAACGCATTCGGTGACCATCTCGACTCAACAAGCCAGTACGCCTGGTCGTCTGGTTGCCATTAACTAACGGCACTAATTCGCCAATATAAAATCAGGTCCAGCTATTCGAATGAGTAGACTGGACCTGATTTTTGATACGCAATTACCCGTTACTCAAACTGAACGGTTAGCAAGAAGAACTCACTTCCCGAAGCCTACCGGAGCGCACTTACTCAGTAAGTGATGATACAGTTTGAGCCGTGTTTTTGCCGAATTTATACTGGCTGTCATAGGCCAGACCAAGACCCACGCTGGAAAGTTTGTTTTCGTCCGCTATGGCTGCATTGGGAAACAGTTTTTTGAATTCGGTCTGTATCGAACGCACCTCCGTCGACCCACCGGTCAGAATAACCAGCTCAATAGCCTCGTTTTTGACACCAGCTTCCAGAAGACATTGCCGCGCCGAAGCAAAAATT
>NZ_JAAGNZ010000008.1 GCF_010747415.1 Spirosoma agri
TGGACAGGTGCTCTACAAACCGACCGACGGCCAGATCGTTATCGGCCAGGGCAGCGTCGGGTGTTGGCATCCCTATTCGAGCTCCCGACGTATGGTCGTTCCCAAAACGGACCGTACTAAGCTGGGGGACTTTCCCGGCGGTGATCAGTTCGTCGAAGTCTTTTTCCCAGGCTTCTTCCCGTTTACTATCCAGATAACCTAGATCATACCCTTTGAAAGCCGGACAAAATTTACCCGCCAGCGTTTTAATATTAGGCTTCTCCTCATCGGCAAACCAGCCGTAACTCCGGAAACTGACACCAGCCCGCAGGCAGTGGTCCCAGATGAAACCGTCGCGCGGGTGAGCAATTTCTTTCTGGCCTTCATAATCATAGGTGCCACCCCGACCGCCATAGCTGGTCACCCAGTTTTTTTCAACATAATCATTAGCATACGCGGCTGATGACCAGTTATGCCCATCGGCGCTGACTTCCGCATCGACGTAAAAATTGTCTAACAGGACAAATTGTTTCGCCAGTGCGTGTTGATTGGGGGTCACTTTTTGGGGAAATAAACAAAGGGCAGCATCGCCATTCCCTTCTTTCATATCACCTAAAACCTGATCGTAGGTGCGGTTTTCCTTGATGATGTAAAACACGTATTTTATCGGTGAGCGTGCCGACGGATTGGTACCGCCGACCTGCCTTGGAATGGGGTTACCCGCTTCCCCTTCCGAGCGAAGTTCCTTACTTTTGGTGTACGGTGTATTGGCATAAACCAGTCGTGAATAGGCCGCTAATACATCACTGTCTGGTGTGTCGATGATCGAAAGAGTACCTTTAAATAAGCCTGCTATGTACTGAACCGGCCCAGGATTGGCCTGCGGATTTGGCCCGACTTGTTGGGGAGTTCGCGTTCGCACGGGATTTGGCCCTCTGGGGTTCGCTTTCGAGGAAAATCCTTTCCCGTTCGTGACAAATAGTTTCGATCCGATCACTTTGACCGCTGTTGGATACCAGCCGGTGGGAATAAATCCGCTGGATTGGCTGTGGCCTTTACGGGTCACATCAAACACCGCCAGACAGTTATTATCGGCGTTGGCAATGTAGAGTGTGTTCTCATCATCACTTAGGGCCAGGCCATTGGGTGTGCTGCCTACCGGAGCATCGGGGAACAGTGACGTTGTCAGCGTTTCACTCACCTGCCGCTTGGCCACGTCAATCAGCGCAACCGTGTTATCATTGCCGTTGGCTACAAAAAGATAGCGCCCATCGCGGGTCAACAGCAAATCATTCGGGTTTTTGTTGGTCTTGATCGTAGCCACTATTTTCGGCGTGTTGACATCAACGAGCAGCACGCGGGCACCGCCCCACAAGGATACAAAAAGCTGGTTTTTATCGGGTGATAGTATGCAGGTGTAGGCGGCAGCCCCCAGGTTTAGTTTACGGAGAACTTGCCGGGTCTTCGTATCCGCGATATAGAGCGAACTGTCCTCCTTGGTGACAACGTAAAGTCGGTTTTTGCCATCATCAACGCACAGACCCGTGGGCGAAATTTTGACAGGCCAGGGTTTGCCCAGCACAATGGGTTCTTCGGGCCGTAACTGCTGGTCTTCCAGTTTATACACCAGAATCCGATTGTCATTCCCGCCCGACGCGTACACGTGCGTTTCATCGTCACTGAACGCCAGGCCCAGATACGATTTTCCAACCCGAACGGTATCGAGAATTTGTTCTGTACGGGCATCCAGTAAGGTAATGCTCTGCGTACTTTGCCCATTGTTGGTAACGGCTAAGTATTTTTTGGAAGGAGACACCACCAGGTTTAGGGGCAAGTCATCCAGATCAAGACTTCGTCCGGGTGGTGTGAGGGCCCAGCCATTGGGTAAATTGACCCGCTTAGCCGCTAGTTTTTTATACACCTCGGCTTCCTGCGTTGTCTGGGTGGTGCTATTTTTTCGGTGGCATCCCGCCAGTATCGACAGAAAAAGAAGTACACCAATGCTGTAAAGAGCAGTTGACCGGTTTATCATGTGAGGAAAGGAATAAACTTGTTTTAAGGTAATCCCGATTACGCCAAATTCTACTGAATTCGTCGTGTATACTAAACGAGGTTACCTAAGTCAGGCAACCTCGTTTAGGCAGTAACGCTTTATCGCACGAAGGAACTACGTGGGTTCCGCTTAGAACCCGTACCGCACGCCCAGCTGGAATTGGTAAGGGTTACCGCTCAGGCCTGATACGCCCGCGTTGGTATTGACGGCGTACTTGTAGTTGTTCGTAGACGAATCGAAGCCCGATCGGGTCAGCAACGAGGTAGCACCCAGCGCATGGTTGACCCCCCACGCTTTGTTGATCAGGTTAGCCGTATTGAACAGGTCGCCCGATAGTTCGAGGTACTGATTACGAAACGTTTTGACTTTGTAGGTCAGGCGCATATCCAGGGTTCCGTAGAATGGATTTACCCCGCCGTTGCGTTCGGCAATCTTCCCAAAGCTGTTCCGAATGTAATCCTTCGCGCTGTTTTCGACGTTCGGATTGTTCAGAATGGCGTTGATTCCTTCTCTCAAGTACTGGGGCGTTTCGGCGTTGTTCGGATCGTAGACATAAGCCAGGTCGTTAGACTCGACAAAATCGCCGTTGATGTTGCCATTCACCACCATCGAGTAGCGCGTGCCGCTCAGACCAGAGAAACGGAAGCCAAGGTTGAAACCGTAAAACGTAGGCGTATTACCGTACACAACGATCTTCGTCCGAAACTGGTTATCAGAATAGTTCATCTGATTCAGCACGCGCGGATCGCCCGCCGTGTACTGGACCAGCGTAGCCGTGTTCGCTACGTTTCCATTGTAGGACGTATTATCCTTTGTATCGTTCCAGGTATACGAGAACGCGATCTCGCCATCCTTGAAATACCGGTAGTTTCCGTCGACCACAACCGCCATCTGATTCACTTTTCCCAGACTGCTTAATTCCAGCACCCGGCCTACTTCGGTCGTTTTCCGACCCAATGTCCAGTTCTGGGATCCGTTAGACGTTAAGATAGACGAAGCCGGTACGTACACAGGACGATTAGCTTCCTGCGACAGCGTAAAGTACGGCTGATCGACCATGTTCTTGTCCGTATACGTGTAGTTGTTACGGGCAAACGACATGTACCCTGCAATGCTCATCCGGAAGTTGGGGCTAAAGAAGTGGCTGTACGATCCGTTGACTTTATACACGGTTGGCACTTTGGCGTCTTTACCGTTCATGTTGATCGTGTACAGCTTGGGCACATTGGGGTTGTTGATCAGATCGAGGCCCGGTGCCGAAGCCGGATTGGCGCGATAAGCCGGGAAGTTAGGCGTCGGCACCAGATTACCAGTTACGTCGATGCTGGCAATGCGGCTACCGTCGAAGACCATGTTGTTGATCATCGAGTACGGGTTGAGGGCCGAGCCCAGAATGCCGCCACCCAGGCGGATGATGTCCCGGCCATCCTGACGAACATCCCAGGTTGCCTGAATGCGTGGTTGAACTTGCAGCGTCGCCAGTTTATTGTCAGTCCGCAAACCCAGCGTGTTGAACACCGTCTGGTTAAACGTTGGCTTGGTCAGGTAATCGGTATAATCGATCCGGACACCCGCCGTAACGTTCAGGCCGGGCGCTACCGTCGTCTGCGCCTGTGCGTAGATATTCGGCACCAGTACGTTGAATTTGACATTGGGCGTGTTGGTCAGGTAAACGTCGCGCGTGAACCGGAAAGGGGCCAGGTTGTTGAAGGCGGTCAGTCCCGTATACCAGAACCGGCCGTTTGTTTCACTACCATAAATCGAATTCTGATTGCTGAACGTCAGACCACCACCAAACGTAAAGTTGAATTTGTTGGTATTCACGTACACGTTGTTGACCAGCTGAACGAGGTGGTTGTTGAAGTAGTCGCCACCATAACGCTGACCGCCCAACTGAATGTTTGTATACAGCGTTTTGGTCGAATCGGTCGGGTTGACAGACGCTACGTTCGCGACGGTAGCCCGTGGAATATTCATTTCGGGCAACTGCGGATTGGTATACATTTGGTTGTATTCCCAAAAATGCTGAAGCTTCAGCTCATTGGTCACTTTCGGGCTAATCGTGGTCCGAAGTGAAGCCAGCAAACTGTTATTGGCGCTCTTACGGGTGCTGTACACCTCGTACATATTGATCGTCGTGTTGTCACCGTCCGACTGATTATCCAGGTCGTAGATGTAGTTGTTGCGGATCGTCAGCAGATTTTTGGCGTTGATCTGCCAGTCGATCCGACCAAATAGCGCGTGCGTATTCTTAAACCGGGTAAACTGGCCAAACTGAGGTTGGTTGCCAACACCGTATTTGCTGCGGGCAATGCTCAGAAACTGGTCTTCGGTAGCTTGTGTCACGTTGTAACGCAGCGCGTCGGCGGTCGATTGAATCGGCGCGATCAGCAGCGGTTGTGTACTGGCCTGCCGGTCCCAGGCAACGAAGAAATGGAGTTTATCTTTGATGATGGGGCCACCCAGCGAGAAGCCATACTGCGCCGTGTTGAAGGGTAGATTTCTAGGCTGTTGATTAAGCCCGTACGGACTCGATAGCCCGCTTGTCCGCAGAAAGTTGAAGGCGCTCCCGCTAAGTTTGTTCGTACCCGACTTGGTAACGCTACTGATGGTACCCCCACCGGCGTTTCCGTACGTGACGTCATACTGGTTGGTTACTACCTGAAATTCCCGAACAGCCTCCATCGTAATCGAATAAGCGCCCGTAGGCTGCCCACCGGCAATCGTGCTTCGTGCGGCCATACCATCGATAGTGAAATTGGTCGCCGATCCCAACTGGCCACCCAAACTGTTACCGGTGCTCAAGGGCGACAGGTCAGACAGCGTTGAGAAGTTCCGACCGTTAACGGGTAGTCGGTTGATGTCTTTGGCGGTAACCGCCGTCGACGTACCGATGTTTTCAATCTTGTTCGCTAACGAATTAGCCGAAACGTTAACGGCTGCCAGTTCATTGGTGTTATCAACCAGCTTGAAAGCAACTCTCAGCAAATCGCCCTGGTTGAGTGCAAATCCGGTCTGGGTTTGCGTAGCCATCCCGACAAACTGGACAGTGATGGAATAGGGCGAGCCTAGCGGTAGTTCTTTCAGGCGAAATTCGCCTTTCTCGTTGGATACCGTACCGGCTTTGAAACCGGTCGATTCATTCTTAACCTGGACCGTCGCCATTTCCAACGGCTTTCCGGCCTGATCGGTCACCTTTCCATAGATGCCCGCCAGATTGGTTTGCGCTTTCGAGAGATGGACTGTAAATAGGAAAAATACAAAAACAAACTTTGAAAAGTTGACCATTAATTCGGGAATTTCGTTTCCCCAAAGGTCTCTATGCAAGATTTCCTGTACGTAATGCGTATGTTATTTTACATTGAATAAAACAGGGGTAGTATTTACAGCAAATAAACATTGATTTTCACGGACGGGTTATACGCCTTGCCCGATTACCAGCCCTCCACTCATATACGACTTTTCGTCAAGGCTTAAGCTATTAACGCAATCGAGAATAAAGCTGTCTGTGTTGGTTCAATCAGCAAATCAACTTATAGCCTACTCCTCTCAGGTTGACAATTTCAACAGAACGATCCGCCCTCAGGTGCTTACGCAATTTGGTAATAAAGACGTCCATCGTACGAGCGTTGTAAATAGTATCGTCCCCCCACAGCATTAACAGAACCTGCTTTCGAGCCAAGACCTGATTTCTGTGGCCGTACAGCAATTGCAGGAGTTGAGTTTCCCGGTGGGACAATCGAATGTTTTTCTGGTTGGGGAACAGTAGCATTTGTGTGTGAGGAACGAATTGATACTGACCAATCGGCAGGGTCGTTTCAGCCGCCGGAACGGGATTAATATTCCTGCGCAACAACTCATTGACCCGCAAAAACAGTTCGTCTAGGCTGAATGGTTTTTTCAGGTAATCATTACCCCCGCTGCTATATCCTTCAATGACATCTTTATCGGCTACGCGGGCGGTTAGAAAAAGTACAGGAACCTGACTGTTCAACGTCCGTATCTGCTTGACCAGTGTAAACCCGTCCAGTTGGGGCAACATGACATCAACAATACACAATGAAAACAGCTCTTGCCCAAACAGACGAAACGCATTTCGGCCATCACCAACCAGGCTAACCTGATAGCTGCGTTGCTCTAAACTGTCCTTGATGACCTTGGCCAGAAAGGGTTCATCTTCAACCAATAGAATGTGGGTTGACTCCATCATAGCAAAGGCAGCTTAACGGTAAACTGGCTACCTGTCGGCTCATTAGCGCCAACGGTTACTGAACCCCGGTGTTGTCGGAGCACCTTATTTACGTAACTCAGTCCCAGTCCATAGCCTTTCACATTATGCACATTCCCCTGAGGTACCCGGAAGAAAGGGTCAAATACTTTGGTTCGATATTCAGTGGGTATGCCCACCCCGTTATCAGCAAACCTAATCTCCACCCAGCGGTTTGTGGCCATCAGGCTAATGGTGAGCCGAAGATTAGGGGATGCGTACTTCAGCGCATTGTCGATTATGTTGGTGAATACGGTTAACAAACTAATGGCTTCGCCGAATACCAGTAAGGCTTCCTGGGGCGCTTCACAGGTAATGGTAGCCTGTTGATCGGCAAACCGGATGGCCATATCCCCGATCGCTTTATCGATCAACCCATGTAGCTCAACGGGTTGCCAGTTTTGGGTAGTCCCTGCCACGAACCGATTGGCGTTTAAAATCCGGGCCGTCAGGTTCGTCAATTTCTCCGTCTGATAACCGATAATATCCAGATATTCTTGCTGTCTAGCTGGCTCATAATCGAACGCTTTCAGAGCCTCAGCTGTGATCTTAATAGAAGCAATCGGGGTGTTCAGTTCATGGGTCATGTTGTTGATGAAATCATCTTTCAACCCGGCCAGTTTATGCTGCGAAAGCAATGTCTTGGCCGTATAACCGAAGCAAATCAGACAAACAGCGATCAGACTAAATGTGGACAAAATGACCCACTTCATCGTCTTTAGGAAGTAGCTGTCTGGGCTCTCAAAAGTAGCCTGTACCAGTTCCTTTCGATAAGGCCTGCGGAAATCAGCATTGACGGGCCGGGTGAGGAAAACTCGGCCGGAGGTATCCCGCGAATTGAGACTAAAGGAAGTCCTGATAGCCTTCGATAGAAGGATCTTTCGGTAAATGCTATCTAGGCTGTGCAGCCGCACACGACTTTTGTCAAAAGCTTTGGTTAAGCGGTCACCCAAACGAGGAGTATAGTAATAGACAGTCCCTTTTTTTAAATCACTTTTGACTATCCTATCACCAAAGTGGTCGATGAGTATCTGCCTGGCTTCAGGCGTTATATGCTTGAGTTTGGCGTTGAAGTCTGTTATGCCAAACGATAGCCCCTTACTCCCCGGAAATTTTGGATACCGGTCGTTGATGTGAAAGACAGTATTGCTATCGCGATTCTGGGTGTCGCAGGTAATACGAATAAACGACGTATCCGCCAGCCAGCCTTTGACCTGATCGACCAGTTGCTGGTGACGCTGGTCCATCTCCAAATCAACCGCCGTGTTCAGCGACTCGTTTATATCCCGCCCAAAGGTGTAGGCTGTGCTTCGGTAATTCTGATAATTCCAGAACAGTTGTAGTCCGATTATGCCGATGACGCACAACGACATAAGCACCAGGATCCAGTTTATGTGCTTTTTCATCGGACTAAAATTACACCACCTTTACCCTAATCAGCAGCGCATTAACACTAATTAAGGGAGTTTAACGGCGATTAACCATTGGGGGCTACTTTTCGTGGGACTTTTGTAGGCAAACAAAAAACACATGAAAAAGCTGATTGTATGCCTGTTGCTTACCGCTCACTGGGGTTTTGCTCAGCCCAAAAATGGGCAGTCAGTACCCAATATAGCGTTCAATACGGTGTTGAACGCACCCGTAAAAGCAACCACCCTGGAGCAACTAAAGGGTAAGATTGTCCTGATCGAGTTCTGGGCCACCTGGTGCGGTTCCTGCCTGGAAGCGATGCCTCATTTAAAGCAGTTGCAACAAAAATACCCCCAGACTGTACAGGTCATCGCGGTAACCAACGAAACACCTAAACGCACCAGGCAGTACTTGGCCTCCCGCCCCTCCAATCTATGGTTCGCCGTAGATTCGAGCCAATCAATTGCGGGTATTTTCCCTCACCAGCTTATCCCTCATACGGTTTTAATTGGCCCTGATGGCAAGCTGATTGCTCAAACGATGCCCCAGTCGATTACGAACGGGGTGATCGATAGTCTACTGAATCAACAGCGTACCCATCTTCCCCAAAAAATAGACAATTCCCTAACCTACGAGGAAATACTAAAAACCTACTTCAATGCAGCGGATACCGTACGGAATCGGTTTGTCATGCAGGCTGAGATTAAAGGATCACCGGGCCTTCATACAACCCATCTCAACGATTCTGTCTTCAAAAACCGTCGCCTGACGTGTCTGAACCTGCCGTTGACAACGCTTTACCGGATTGCCTACGGTAACTTTCCGTATAAACGAACCATCAACAAAACGGGCAGTACCGATGCAGCTTCGGTCTATTGTCTTGATCTGATTGTACCCAATCAGGATCAGTTACTACCTGCTTTGCGAAGAGAGCTATCCAGCCGATTTGATATGCAAATCAAAGTAGATCCTCTGTTAAAAGAGGTAAACCTCTTACGAATAACGGATCAGGCGAAATTCAACCGAATCCCTCGAAATAAATCCGGCCAGCGGACCTACTATTCACGTCATGGCGAGATTGATCAACATGCCATAACGATGGTTGATTTCGCGGACTATTTGGAGACGTACGGAGTAGGTAAATCGTTGGTCATAGATGAAACACGAAATGCAGAAAAGTTAGATATTAAGTTTTCCTTTCAACCTGAAGATCCTAAAAGCCTCCTTGCCATTCTCTCCGAGATGGGTTTGTCGCTAGTAAAGGAACAGCGAAAAGTTGACATGCTCGTCTTACATAATCCACAATGAATGGCTTAAAAAGAAGTTCATAGTTTGCTGATAGACGAATTTTCAGTCATCGACAACTACTCACAACTGCTTCGTCACTCGACCCTAAAATCGTCGCGCAATCCAGAATGATGCTGGGTAGTTGCCAGATCAAGGGCAAGACCTGTGTTTTCATTCAGGTCCTAAACAAGTCTACTTTTACGTTAATCATGCAGTAATTGGTGAGAATTATCACTAATTACTGTTTCCTACCCGAAAGTACTTAGTTAGCTTCGTCTCATATAAAGCTCTTTTCGTGCGATAGCTGTTTACACTGCTTTAAGCAAACGACGGCTACGGCCGACCGTGAACTATCCGCCCGGCGGCCCGGTCCTTTTCCGCAGAACTACCCCACGATGCCCTATCGGTTAGTTGCCTCCACGGATAGACTTGGTACCTGCGATTTCCACCGATTTTAGGTCGGCTTTTTACTAAAAAGCCGATCGTGCTGAATGACCCATTGCTTGACCGGTCTGCAATCAACCTATGTGCCGTCCAGCGCCTGGCTAGCGATACCCCGTTTAACCTAGCTTCGGGGTTTGTTACAGCGTTAATGATACAGGAGGTAACTTTACTGATTTGGTGGCCGTGGCGGCCATGTGAGTGGCCTTGTAATCAATAAATCCCTCGTAGAGATGATTCATCGTACCGACTCGATGGGGTGAGCCCCTGAATTGCCCGATCGTCCGTTTGCATGGGGGATCGTTATGGTTCCAAAGCGTGAGTAGTGAGAAAGGCCGCTCCCGAAGCTGTCGGTCCGGAAAAGTAGCAGGGAAAAAGCTAATGTCCTTAGGTCCCAGACAGGTTTTACGATACTTGCTTTTGATACGAGCCCGCAGCTCAAAGCCGCCCGACTGGTTGGGTAACCCGATGCCGTGGAGTTGCTGAGTGGACTCATTGGTGGGGCAGAAGGTGAGCTGACGCACATAAGGCGTTACTCGGCGTAGCTCAATAGCTCGACTGACTAAGTAGGTTGCCAGGGGTATGTATTGTTTGGGATTGGCATAAATCAGTAAGTCCTCATTAGCCAGCAGGGAGTAGGCGGGTAGATGGGTCTGGTTAGTAAAGCTCGTTGTGGGAGTTGAGTTATTTACGATCGGCTGCCCCAGAAGCTTATTCAGGTAAGCGAGCGCTTGGGAGACATCCGAACAAGGGACTAATCGTTTGGCCAGTTCAATGATGTTACCCCCCACCCCTTCGCCTTGATCAAACCAGGCCTTGCTATTGGCTGATAGCACAAAGCTGGGCGTGTTCTCCTGACTGAAAGGAGAACGATACCACTGACGATGCCTCTACGTTTTAGCGTGTGAAAGTTAACAAGAGCATTTTATTTGTTTCTCTTTAAAGGAAACTCATAATATACTAGAAGGTTTTTCTATATTGTTTTTTTCAATTTTGTTAAGCTAACCATTCCTATCATTTAGTTGATAACTCTAAATGCGATTGTTTCAATTCAACTTGTTTTTTTTTGCTTTGACTTGATCGCGCGCGAGACTTGCAGTTGCTTTCTAGTATTTATTATACCCTAATTGTTAGACGTTTACAGAGTTATTTAAAAGGTGAAGGCAACTGGTATACCGCTTAGGCAACTGGTATACCGAATTATAGGCAACCGTAATACTGATGTTAGGCAACCGTAATACCGATGTTAGGCAACCGTAATACCGCTTAGGCAACCGCAATACCGAATTATAGGCAACCGTAATACCGCCATAGGCAACCGTAATACTGCGGGTCAAATCTCAATGTGTGGATAACTTTAGTAAGTTTTCAACGGGGATTTTGAAGTATTGCGGGGGTTTCGTAGGGTATTTTATTTCAATTCATTTAGCTAGTGGAAAAAAGTTGACCGCAAGTTGAAGATATAACTTATAAGCCTCCTCTAGAAAAGAACTAAGGCAACTGGTATACCGCTCGCCCAATGTCCTAAGGCAACTATAATACCGCTATAGATTTGACATAGGCAACCATAATACTGAATATATATTGATACTTCTTTTCGAATAAGAGTTTGGTATTTAGCCTGTTAATGGCAACTTTCTTATTTATTTGGTTGCCATTGATAAATGAATTAATTTTAGACGAGACTCTTAAAAACATGAAACGAGAAGCATCTATTACGGATAAACCTGGGGCTCAGATCAAGATTTTTGAAATTGAGTCTACACAGATTCTAAAACTCGCTTCAGTAGTTCAAGAACCACTCGATTTGTTACTGGCGAAGAATAAACATAAACTTTCTGTCATTGATCGCCGTGTTTATTGGTATATTCTAGCAAAGATGGGTGAGTTACAAACTGCGAATCGGGACGAGCCGTTACCAATTCCAGCGGAGAATCTTATCTTCTCAATCCCTGTTCGAGATCTTTACTTAACTAAGCCTGATGCATTATTTTCAGATGAAGATTCAGCTGTTAAGCGCAAATCTAAACAGCGAGGAATTTTAACTAATAAGCTAACCTACTCAAACTTCGAAGCTATTGCTCAACAATTAATTGAAAAATCGATAATAACCGTTGATCATATGGATATTATCGATCCTACAAAACGTAAAGTTGGAGCTATAGCTATTTTCCCTCGCGTATTTTATGAAAATGGACATTTAGAGGTTCATGTCGATCGCCTAATAGTTCCTGCAATGTGTACTCTTGGTAAAGGTTATGCTAAGTTTAGACGAGAGTCTGCAATGTCGCTTGGTCGCGATTATTCACAAATTTTATATGTACGGCTTTGCCGTTTCTTAGATCTCCACCTATGGCGAGTAAAAGTTGTCGATCTTAAAGAAATCTTAGAAGCGACCAGCTATGAACGATACTCAAATTTTAAACAAAAAGTACTCACACCATGCATTGAAGAAATCAATCAACGAACAGATATACATGTTGAATGCAAGGAAGTGCGAGTGGGTAGAGCAGTTGATACATTGCATTTTTCAATCTATTTAAAGCAAGACAAAACAAATCAACAGAATCAAAAACAACTTCGCCAAGAGATAGACACTGATTTACGAGAAAGTATCCTTACATTGAATTTACCGCTACGCCAAGCAAATGTTCAGGCCATTCTCTCCAAACGTTACACCTTTTCTGTAGTGCAACAAAAGGCAATTCTAGCAGAAGAAACAAAGCTTGATAAATTTATTGAGCTTGACTACAAAATCGTTAATGGTCTGCTGAAAATAAAGACAACCCCCACCCGCTATATTGCATCAATTCTCTTCCCGATCAAAACAGGAGATTCTCCGCTTAAATTAACTTTCGAATAGAGGAGATTAAACAGAATATTTCTTGGCTTCACGCTGCATCTTTTCCTCGATGGCTTCGAGCATCCAATCATGTGTTGAAATTCCTAACTTTGGGCTTGCCAGCTTTCGTGGGCGTTTTGCCCTTAATTCTTCAATCTTTTTTAAAACGCCAGAAGTCAGACGTAAGTTGAAAAACTTAACGGTATTCTCGTCATCAGGCGATTTTTCTACCTTCTTGGTGGTTGATCCCCCTTTATTTATAACAGCCTCTATTTCAGCCTCAGTAGCGGCTTTCTTACGCGGTGGTGGAAGTGTTGTGGCCATATAGTACATGGTTAAAGAGTTCATTTATTTCAGCGACAGCTTTTAAATCAGGCATTTCTGTTTCGAAGACAGCAAGCCCTACCCCTGCTGCATTACTAAATGCTTTACGATTACAAATGAGGTAAGGCAAAAAAATCAATTGCTCGAAACCAGCCAGCGCCTGAGAAACCTCCCGATTGTCTGCACTTTTGATATCAGCTCGGCTTAAGAATGCATAAGGAATTAGCGGTTCAGTGCGAATAGCTTGAATTTCATCGATTATCTCAAGGACCTTACTTATCGTCCATAAATCAAAGCTACGGGGTACAAAAGGGATCATAGCAACATCGGCCACTGAAAGCGCTGCGCGCTGACTGGTGGTGTCCCTACCCCCGGTGTCGATCACGATATGATCGTACTTTGAACGCATGCTCTCGACCTGCTTCCTCAAGTTTGCCCCTGTCATATTTACGAGCGTAAATCCAGTGTTACCTAGGGTTTGCTCCCGCCATGCTGTAAAGTCGGAAGCTGTCTCTTGTTCATCACCATCAACAAGTAGCACATCGTGTCCTTCCTTGGCTAGCCATGCGGCAAAATTGACGGCCAAAGTGCTTTTACCAACTCCACCCTTAATCGAATTAAAAGAGATCACCACTTAGATCGGGATTTAGATTGCTATTCGATTCAATAAAGGTATAAAAGTAGATTCAATATCCTACTTATTCCAGTTAAATTTTACATTGAATATCAATCTGGTTTCGCACCTAAAAATAGATCTATTTTTAGGTGCGAAACCAGATTGATATTCAATGTATTATAAATCTATTAATAGGTTTATAATACGATGTAGATTTAGATCTAAAACTCTATTAAAAATGCTTGTGCAGACGACTGATATTAAATAATTTAAAGAATAAGTGATGTGATTTATCCATACACTTGTAACCTCAGCTAAATCACTTCAGCCAATTCATGTAAGCAAACGTTCGCTCGAACGGCTACTACATAAAATCTCAACAGCTCACTCTTCCAAAAGAAAACTAAACAACTTTTTAAGCCAACAAGTATAGGTATGGCTAACTAAAATTTTGGCTATTTGCCCATATAACCAGCCAAACGAGCTAACACGGCACAAGTTACTATGTTGTCATGCTGATTGGAGATATGGACGTTTAACTGAACGGTTTGGGTAGCTGATCATGACCTATTCAGTCAATGAACAAAAGTGGCCTTTTTGTGAACGATCACGAAGGAACTAATCTATATAAATAAATCAACTATTGTAAGTTACAATTCGAAAGTCGATTCGTTGCCTGGCTATTGACCCAACAAATTGAAGAGGTCAATATCGACAAAAAGATCTCTTTTCACTTCTTTCCGGCTCTATGCATACCTGTCTGCTCCAAGCTATGCACGCGACTAGTTGGACGCTGTATAGTGGGTAAATCTATAGGCATTTACCTGTTGTACTCGATCTTGCTATAGGGGGGGTATTCGTATACTACATCGACTAACACGTTGATAAATGCATTATGCTCACTGGCTGGTCAGAAAGTATTATGTACGGGTAATCTGGTCTATCGTCTGCCGAGCGGATACCTCAACGGCCGTTAGTAAACCCCATTCCGTTAGAGCGGTTCTGCTTTGTTCGTACGACCCTCTTTTCACTAACGATCAACCACAAACTGTAAGCATACGAATGACCTCTCCATGGCTATCTGTCTAGCATTCTATCAACATTTCCAGTAGGGCAAAACTTAGACTTTTACCGTGTGTATCCATGGTGAGCGATGTTGTCACCCCACCCGTCAGCGCCTGCTGGCAAACGAACTGAAGCGCGGGCAGGTTGGGCAATTCGTACCGGGTGATCTCGCCCGCTACAATATCGGCCAGATGCCGTTTGACGGCCTCCGCCGTAACCTGAGTGCAGAGTAGGGGATAGTCGTCGGCGTTATAGGGAATGAGCGAGAGCGTCAGCGTATTGCCTTTGTCACCCGCCCGGCTGTGGGCAATGTCGTAGAGCTTGGTAATCATGCATGAAATAGCGTTACCTGTGGCACTAATTGGTTGCGGTCGATGAACGTCGAGATAATGCCCACCAATTCATGAATGTATTTGCGGGCGCCCCCCCCACCAGCGGGTCCGTTCGTGTAGAGGGCTTCGACTTCTTCGCCAACCAAAGCCGCCTGTTGCGCGGTGGTTGCTTTTCCGGCTATGCGGAGCCGAATTTCGTAAGGGTCGGAGTCTTGACCAAAACTGGTTCGGTGCACCGACGTGCTACCAATGTAGTCGATTCGTAGATCGGTAAACCGGTCCTGTAGCCGCTCCCGGATAATGGATCCGGCCAGTTTTGCGCGGCCGAGGGCGTTTGAACCGGCGTACGAAATTTCGCCTTCGCCGATAAAGCCAGCTTCGTAACCCACGCTCACTTTGAGGGTATCGGGTCGGGGACGTCCCCGACCACCCGAAGCCTGGACTTGGTTTGGTCCAATTTCTGATAACTGCACCTGCGTAAAGTCAGCCACTACATCGGGCGTGATATAGCGGCTGGGGTCCATCACTTCATAGAGCAGTTGCTCTTTGGCGGTTGCCAGATTCAGTATACCCCCTGTACCGGTTACTTTACCGAAAATAGCCGTACCATCCGGCGACACATCGGCGAAAGGGTGGCCCAGATGCGCCATATCGGGTACGTCTTTGCGGCCCGGATCGGCGAAGTACCCACCCGTGAGTTGCCCCGCGCATTCCAGCAAATGACCAATAACGGTACCTTGTCCCAACTGGTTGCAATCGTCCGTCGACCAGCCGAATTCGTGAACTAGCGGAGCCAGAAAGAGGGATGGGTCGGCCACGCGGCCCGTAATAATAATATCGGCAGAAGTCGCCAGCGCCGGTAAAATGGCATCGACGCCCATGTAGGCATTGGCCGAAAGAAGCGGCCCCGAATCGGATAACGGCTTTCCCGTTTCCAGGGCTGTTTCGCTACCCGAAAGTAGGCCGAACACATCGTCGCCGGTGACAGCCACTACCGTTACCGGGAGCGATAACCGTTGCGCAATTTCAATAATTTTTTGGGCAGCCGCCAGCGGATTAGCCGCACCCATGTTGGTGATCAGGCGGACCTTCTTTTCTGAAAGGTGCGGCAACAGGCTTTCAATTCGTCGTTCCAGCAGGGGATCGTAGCCCAACGTAGCATCCTGTCGTTTTCGTTTCTGCGCCAGCGCAATGGTGCGTTCAGCCAGGCATTCCAGCACCAGATAATCTAACCCACCTTGCTGAACCAGCACGAGAGCTGGTTCGAGCCGGTCGCCGGAAAAGCCAGCCCCGCACCCAATGCGAATAGACGTTTTCATAAATGAATGGAGCCGGTTAAGAGGGCCGCCAGTGTCATCACTACCGTCGTGCCGAAGGCCCATTTAAGAATAAACTTTTGATGATCCCCCAAATCGACTTCAGCCAGACCCACCAGCAGGAACGTCGAAGCCGTCAACGGACTTACCGGAAAACCGACTGTCATTTGGCCTAATAAAGCCGCTCGCCCGATTTCCAGCGGGTCGATGCCAAATTGCATGGCGGTCTGGCTCAGGATCGGTACAACCCCGAAATAATAAGCGTCTGGTGTAAAAAGCAGACTCGCAGGCATGCTCGTGAGGGCTGTCAGGGTAGGTAGCCAGGCCGCGTGTTGCTGGGGAATCAGCGAAATAAGGGAGGTTGCCATGGCGTCGATCATTTTGGAACCGGTTAGAATTCCTGAGAAGACACCGGCTGCAAAGATCATACTCGACACCATGAAAATATTGTTGCCGTGGCTTCGGAGCACTTTCTGCTGATCGGGTAAGCGGGGATAATTGATCAACAGCGCGACAACCGCGGCTGAAATGAACAACGCCGGTGCGGGTACCCAGCCTTTCATGAGTATTGTGATGAGACCAATAGTCAGCACAGCATTGACCCAGAAAAGATTCGGGCGACGGAACTGTCGTTGCTCATCGGTTAGATTTTCGTGATGAATATAACGCAGTTCACTAATGCCCAGCCGTTTTCGCTCGTTCAATCCAAACCAGTAAGCCACAAAAAGTACCCAGAAAATGCCCGCTATAATCGCCGGAATATTCGGGTTGAACAATTGAGGAGCATCGGTTTTTAGCGTCGAGATAGCCCTTGCCGAGGTGCCGGACCAGGGCACAAGGTGCATCGGGCCTACGCTCAGCGCGACGATCCCCGGCAGGATCAATCGATTAATCTTCAGTTGTTTGTAGATAGGTAAAAAAGCGGACATGACGATCATGAACGTGGCTGTTCCATCACCGTCGAGGTGGACGATCATGGTCAATACCGCCGTTCCTAGAATGACTTTCAGCGGATCGCCTTTCACAAAACGGATGATGGCCGCAATGATGGGGTCGAACAGCCCGACATCGAGCATCATCCCGAAATACAGCACGGCAAACATGAGCAGAATACCCGTTGGTGCTACCTGTTTGATCCCGGCCAGAATCATCTCGCCTAATTCGTTTGGACCAAATCCGGCCAAAAAGCCCATGAAGACCGGTACCAGCACCAGCGCCGTTATAACGGACAGACGCTTGGTGATGATCAGCACCAAAAAAATGGTAATGGTGGCAAAGCCAACTAGGGAAAGCATAGGGCAGGGCGTTTTTTCTGGCAGGATTAACCGTTGGACCGACGCGTCGGATAAGACAAGCTTTTTTTAGGCGGCAGATATCGGGCTGTTGATCTGGTCCTTACTTTTCTACAGCGACTTGCCCGTAGCGATCTGCAACAGCTCTTTATCGGGATGATTTTTCACCTGATTCGTGTTGTCGAGCATCATGGTTGCTCCATTTTCGGGTGTGTAGGCAGGCCATGTGGGTAGGCCCTTGTGATTTGGGTTACCCGTTCTGGCGAAGGATATCCAAGCCTGGCTCATTTTACCAGCCAGCGTATGTGCCGCTTTGCCACCGCCCGTCATTTCTTCGCAGAGGGCAATGTTGTCGAACACGAAAGGCAGCTCCATACAGTGCATGGCTTTGTAAATACCATCCATCACCGGCGACTGCCAGGTGAACAGATACATGTACACCGGAGCCGCCCCCGTAATGGCTTTGGCATTGGCCTGCTGAACCGTGAGTGGACGGAAATTAACGTCGATGTCAGTGTAATCAGACGGCTTGACCGTTTCGGGATACGCCTTCTTCACGGCTGCCATGTACGTTTCTGCCTTATCGCCGTATTTTTTTTGCAGGTTGGCCCGGGCACCTTCCATCGTCAGATCACGGGTGCCCGGATTGAAGGGGGTAAACTCATTTTTGGTCGATCCGACAAGCAGTGGAATCGTTTTCGACAGGGCTATCGCGGCCGGCTCATTGGGTTGATACGGCAGAAAGTGGCCATCATGAACCGGTCCCCAGCCCAGCCCGGCGGCTGATTTTCCATCGGCTTTCAACTTGTCTGCTACCGTACGCAGGGCTTTTTTGCTGGCTGCATTCAGCCGTTCGTACGGCACTTTTTGCAGAGAGTCGATCTGATTAGGCTGTAAATTTAATTCCGTAAGCAGGGCGGCACTTACCTGCCGGGCCAGATCGGGTTCGGTAAAGCTGGTGATGTAGCTACCACTCTGCACAATGGCTTTGTGAAACAGGCCCTTTGCGGAAGGAGCATTCATGAGACTGGTTACCTTGCCGCCCCCGCCCGACTGGCCGAAGATGGTTACGTTATTGGGATCGCCCCCAAACTGGGCAATGTTCTGCTGCACCCACTGCAAGGCCGATACCAGGTCCATCAGACCCGCATTGGCCGCGTTTTTGTACTTCTCCCCGTAAGCTGACAGATCCAGATAACCCAGCACATTTAAGCGGTGATTGACTGTAACAACGACCACGTCCCCTTTTTTGGTCAGGTTTTCGCCATCATACGACGGTAGCTCAACTGACGAACCGGCCGTGAAGCCCCCCCCGTGTAGCCAGACCATGACGGGGCGGCCATCCGTGGGGCGTTTTTTTGCGTTATTGATTTCGGGCGTCCAGACGTTCAGGCTCAGACAGTTTTCGTTGGTGTAGCCCCAGTTGTGATGAAACGGAAATTCAATCTCATCGTAGGTGCTTGTGGTTACGTCCATCGGGCAAACGGGCCCGTAGGTCATCGACGAGCGAACGCCCGTCCACGAATCGGGTTTCGTCGGGGCCATAAAGCGTTCGGCCTTGGCGTAAGGAATGCCTTTGAACGTAAAGGTGCCGTTGTGGCTATAACCCCGAACCGGACCGGATTCGGTGGGTACGGTAGCGATACCTTTGCCAGCCACGATGGGGTCGGCCGATCCGGTTTTAGCCTGTCCAACAGCCAGCAGGGGCAAGGCGATTACCAACAGGGACGAAAGGATTGTTCTGCTATTCATGAGTGTTAAGGATTGATCGTTAATAAGGGGAAATAAATATAGCTAATGCTGTCGTGGCAAAGGATTTACGACTAGTTGCCGTTCAGCACTTTACTGAAAAATAGCACCTGATAGGGCAGGGCGTTCTGCCAGAACTCCCAACTGTGACCGCCGGGTCGTTCGCTGTAATCGTGGGGTGTCTGGTTAAAAACCAGCCGACGGTGTAACTCCCGGTTCGGTTCGATCAGAAAATCATCCACGCCACAGTCGATGACCAGTTTCAAGCCGTTCGTTTTCATTTTATCGGCCATGTTCACCACTGAGTAAGCGGCCCATCCATCGGGCGACTGGCTGAAGGAGCCCAGAATCTTTTCGAATTCGGCCCGGATATTTTTGAACGCATCGGGGGGCAGTTTCCAGGTGTTCATGTCCAGATTCAGAGCACCACTCATGCTGCCAGCCGCACAGTAAAGGTCAGGGTGACGCGTAGCTAAATACAACGCACCATAGCCACCCATCGACAGTCCCGTAATGGCCCGGCCTTTCGGCGTGCGTATGGTGCGGTATGAATTATCGATTTTGTCGATGACCTCTTTGGTCAGGTAGGTTTCAAACTGGCTATCTTTGACGACGGGACTGTCCAGATAATAGCTGAACACGTCCCCTTCGGGCATGACAATGATGAGATTATATTGGTCAGTGAGTCGGTGAATCAGGGTCTTGTCCGGCGTTTTGGTGATCCAGTCGTTGAAGTGTCCATAGCCGCCGTGGAGTAGATAGAGCACCGGGTAGGTCGTTTTGTTTCTGGCCGACGATGCGTAGGCATCGGGTAAAACGACCACCGCCCGCAGGTTCTTTTTCATGATCGCACTGGGCACATCCAGCGAATCGACTTTGGCCGCAAAGAGTGGAAGAGTCAATAGAAAACTAAACAGAATGAGTAACTGTCCGAAGAGGGTTCTAGGCCGTTTCAGTAAATACATGCTGACTGGTGAGTTTTGACATTGATACCCATCCCATGCTACTGCCGGACGAGGTATCCTGATTAAGTTTTATCCGTTATTCGTTTGTACAAAAAGAAGAGTTAGTCAAATATAGGTGCTCGTTTAGTCCAATCGCCCGATTTCGAGTATGAATGTGCAGGTATCAGGTTTATTAAATGAAGCCTTATCTTCAGAAAAATTTAGTAGCGTTAATAAAATTTCCTAAACACCTAAAAACGAGCACCGTACATGAAAATAAAGACGGGTAAGGAGGAAGTCGGTTACCTGCTCGAAAAAGTTATCGAGACGTATGAGCGGGCGACTGGTCAGCGCATTATCCGGAATACCAACCCAAAAAACTACGAGGACATCGCCCGGTTGCTGAGCACGATCAGCAACAAATTACCGACCACCGCCCAGCCGCTCAATCATGACGCCTATCCGCCCGACCCCAATCCAAAACAGGTAGAGTATCCCCACCGGAAATACGACATAACGGGCGTTCAGGTGAAAGACGCCTACCACCGACTCGTGGCGAATCCTCGCCCCTTTCTGGTTGATGCCTGCTACCTGTATCTGTACGGGGTAGGCCGCAAAGGGTTCGAACAAAATCCGCTGGATACCAACCTCATCGAAGGAGTAGATGCCGCCGTCGCGTTACGGCTAGATGAGCAGGAGGCACTCCGGCAGCGGTTGGCTACCAGTCAGCAAGAGCAGGAAGCCGCCATGCATCAACTAAAAGCGGCTTTTGGGAAACAGAAAAGACGATGGATGGCCAGTTTGCTCGCTTGCCTGGCCCTGCTCGGCCTTGTTGGTGCCTGCTGGATAGTTGACCGGAATGAGTGGGCTACCATACGTAAAGACCTGACTATTATGCCTTACCAACCCACGCAAGCTGAAATCGACAGTTTGTCGGGTATCTGGCTTTACTATACGGGGGCACCCCAGGCACGTGTTAACGACCCCCGCCGGTTTCACCAGGTGGCCAACAACCTGGTAGAAATTACCTACAAGGATGGTTATTTTATCTTTAACCGACACGGGGCCAACATTGATCACATTGGCTACATGCAGTTTGAAGCCCCGGCGCTGGTGTCCATTTATTCACGGGTGAAGAACAAGAGCGGCACCGTAGAGTCGCCCATTCATGCGCTTTTACGGCTGGACAAGGAGAAACGCTACCTCACCAGCATTGCCACGACCTGGAGCTTTGATATGGGTAGTGGCAACGATATGATCGGTATCCGAAATGTGTTTATCAAACAGGGCAGAGGGGGTTCACTGGAAGAAATCACCAATACACCCGAAAACGCGAACTGCCACTGCAAGATTATGAAGTGGGTACAGTTGAACAAACAAACCAAAACGTTTCAGTTGAAGTATCGCCTGTTAGATACCTTAGCCAGTGAACCCTTGAAAACGCTGATCGACGAAAAAAGTATCCTGCTGCGTGAGCCCCGCGACGGTGTTCTGCTCTCGCCCTCTTCGAGCAAACCGCCGTTTCGATCTGGCGATTCACCCTCACTGGAGCCGGTCCACTAATTCACGGCGGTAAGTAAGCCCAACGGGTAGGGCTGCTTGGCCCACAAAAACCTCATTGCCGCTTAGGCGCTTAATTTTGTGCAGAGAAACTAGGTATGATTTATGAATGCGAATAAATTGACTAGCAGGTAATCGCTGCTCGAGCTCGGTCATGGTCAAGGCCGTTACGTAAACCTGCTGCGTGGTGAACAGCTTAACGTAATTGCCCCAGCTCTGGCCATACAGCAGATCGTCGTAGGCCAGTCGTACCCAGTCGCCGTCTACTTTAATCACGAACGAGGCTGGACTGGGTACAGGTAAACTCCCCTGTTGCGTTTCCTCGGGTTGCGCGATCACAACTTTATCAATGGCCTTCAGGAACCGGGCGAACTCGATGGGCTTTAGCAGGTAATCCACTACGTTGTAATTGTAGCTTTCCAGCGCAAACTCTGAATGAGCGGTTGTGAGAATGACTTTGGGCGGATGGGTCAGCGTTTCCAGCATCTGGAGACCGTTCATCTGGGGCATATTAATATCCAGAAATAACAGATCGACGGGTTGACGATGCAGAAAGTTGATGGCTTCGAGAGCATGATAGCAACTGCCGACCAGCACCAGCCGGTCTACCTGCTCAACGTAGTGCTGCAATACGTAATGAGCCGCCACTTCATCGTCAATGAGCAGGCAACGTAATGGATTGGGCATGAGACAGAGGAATTAGCTGAACGATCAGTTCGGTTTTGTACCGACCCGGTGGCTGTTCGATCCGTAACTGATGTTTACCGGCATATAGAATTTCGAGCCGTTGCCGCGTATTTTGCAAGCCCAGCCCCGTCGATGTAACGGTCGCCTTACGACGCGCCGGCACCGAGTTTTCGACATTGAGGGTCAGCGTATCGCCGGTCAGCGTCAGCGAAATAAGCACGAAACACCCCTGGATATCACCCGTTCCGTGTTTGAACGCATTCTCGACCAGCGGGATCAGGAGCAAAGGTGCCAGCTGGTAGCCTTGCAGCATACACGGATCAGTTGGGTAGCTATAATCGATCTGGCAGCGATTTCCTACCCGTTCCCGCTCCAGGCTTATGTAGCTGGTAATGAATTCGACCTCCTGCAAAAGCGATACCCACGACCGCCGACTGCTGTCGACCTGATACCGCATCAGCTTCGAGAGCTGCATGAGCAAATCAGGCATCCGGTTGGGCTGGTGTAAACTGATGCCGTATAGGTTGTTGAGCGTATTGAAAAAGAAATGCGGGTTCAGCTGAGCGTGCAGAAATTTCATTTGTACTTCCTGAAGCAACAACTGATCCGCATGGCGCTCCTGCTGCTGCTGGTAAAATCGTTGGATCAGGAAAAGAGCCATAATCGCAATCAGACTAACGGTACAGGTAGCCAGGTGAAAAAGACCTATTTCGCGCCAGTCCTGCCTGTTATAAAATTCGGGATAAAGCCAGTAATTGGCCGTGTAGACCACCAAACTGCCTGCCAGCAAACAAAGAGTCGTCAGGACGATATAGCGCCTGACCTGCTGATTGAACAGAAACGGAAACAGCACAAACCGGTGAAACTGCGCCTGACCATAGAGCAGCAGAAAGTAGATGAGGGCTCGGCCAAAATCATTGACGGTGGTCAGTCGATTCCAGGAGTTGAGGGACATCAGCACGAAGAGGACTACGAAGAAGAGTCCTTCCCATACCCATCGTTTTCGGTTATCGAACCAGGTAGGTAGTCGCATTGATCAATATACCGTTTGACGAAGTGGCACTACACGACTCGGTTTAGCTCACCCCTGTTCTTCAACCGCTTACCAAGCAGCCAGTCCAGACTATAACGGCCCGGTCCGGCCGCTAAAATGGCCAGATAGCCAATCAGAAAGCTCGTTGCCAGTTCACCCTCGCCCAGAAAATCCCAGTTGTGTGACTGAAAAATAACGACCATCGCGATCAGCAGGGGAACCAGCGCCAGCCGGGTAAACAAGCCCAGGACCAGCATAATCGAACAGACCAGTTCCGCGAAGATAGCCAGTGTCAACGAAAGCGAGCCATCCAAACCCATAAAGCGGGTAAAGTCCGTTTTCCACTCGTGGAAATGCACGAATTTGACGTACCCATGATTGACGCTCATCATAACACCAAAACCCAAGCGTAACACCAGGGCAGCTAGATCGGGATAAGCAACTAAAAGCTTCTGGAAAAATTGGCGGACCATACTGGTTGACAAAAATCGTTTAGTACCCGTTAATTACCGGCAAAAGAATCCTGAACACACGAGATCGACAAACGTAAATGACTAACTCAGTTGGTCACCAAAAAGACCTCGTTCGTCATTCTTTTGCCAAACAGACGATCGACCTGGTCGTACTTTGTACCGTTCCACCAGCTTTTGAAAGACGCATAGACCTGTGCTCGCCCAATTGGAGTCTGCTCGATCCATTTTAATTATTTTTTAATGAAGCCGGAATAGTTCAGCCAAAAATGCTGTTTCCGTTTAAGCCACTCGTTACAACCTGATGTTCCCAATCAATACCGTATCTAAGTTAGGTTCACTCTTCTTAGCCTTATTTCTCACGCTGAGCCAGTTTGGTTGCGGCTCATCAACCAGCGAAACCACAACGACTGCCGACGTGCCTACGCTGCCTGTCGTACTGGTCAAAACGGCATCCGTGAATACGTATCAGGAGTTTTCGGCGACGCTGGAAGGTCGGGTGAACGTCGATATCCGGCCGCAGGTAGAAGGTTACCTGGAAAAAATTTATGTTGATGAAGGCGCGGCTGTTCGCAAAGGTCAGCCCCTGTTTCGTATCGATACGCGCACCTACCAGCAGCAGGTCGGCAATGCCAGCGCCAGCCTATTGGCGTCGAAAGCTAATTTAGATAAAGCCGCCCTGGAAGTGGCCCGATTGACGCCGTTGGTTGAGAATAACGTCGTGTCGGATGTGCAGCTCAAAGCCGCTCAGTCGGCTTACGCGGCTGCTAAAGCCAATGTTGAACAGGCACGTTCGGTGGTCGGCAACGCCACTGTTAACCTGAACCGGACCTTGATCACGGCTCCGGCGAGTGGCTTCATTGGTCGATTGCCCTACAAAACCGGAAGCCTGGTGGGACGTGCCGAGTTACAACCCCTAACCACACTCTCGGACGTGCATGAGGTGTTTGCTTATTTCTCGATGAGCGAGGTCGATTTCCTGCATTTCACCGAACGATCATCGGGTACGAGTCTGGCAGATAAAATCAAAAAACTGCCGCCCGTCGATCTGATTCTGGCCGATGGTAAAGCGTATGCGCAGAAAGGCCGGATCGAGCTGGTGACGGGACAATTTGACAAAACGATGGGTTCCATCAGTTTCCGGGCCGTTTTCCCAAATGCGCAGGGGTTGCTCCGCTCCGGCATTACTGGGCGCGTGCGTATTCCGCAAGCCCATCCATCAGCGGTGGTTGTACCGCAGGAAGCTACGTTCGAGCGGCAGGACCGTGTGTTCGTCTACGCGCTGGCCGACAGCAATAAAGTGGTAAGTAAACCGCTCGAAATTGCGGGCAAAAGTGGCAATTTTTACCTGGTCACGAAGGGTATTCAGCCCGGCGAACGGATCGTTCGGGAAGGGCTGGACCGGCTTCGTGATGGCGACATGATCACCCCGCGACTCATAGCAACCGACAGCCTGACAGCCGCCCGCGTCCAGTAATATTGAGTCTCTATTCACCGTTCCGGCCCAGCGTATTGGGTTGAAACGCTTCTGATTCATCTATGTTTAAGCTATTCATCGAACGCCCGGTACTGGCTACGGTTATTTCTATCCTGCTGGTTATCCTGGGTGTCATCTCCCTGGTTTCGCTGCCCGTTACGCAGTTTCCTGAAATTGCTCCGCCCAGCGTGCAGGTAGCGGCCTCCTACCCCGGTGCCAACGCCGAAGTGGTGGCCCGCTCCGTCGCGACTCCACTCGAAGAAGCCATCAACGGGGTCGAGAACATGACCTATATGACCTCGTCATCAGGCAACGACGGGTCGGTGGCGGTCAACATTTATTTCAAGCTGGGCACGAATCCCGATCTGGCAGCGGTGAACGTACAGAACCGGGTGGCCAAAGCAACGAGTCTGCTACCTGCCGAAGTGATTCAGGCGGGCATTTCGACGCAGAAACAGCAGAACAGCATGATCATGATCCTCAACCTGAACAGCAATGAGGCCGTTTATGACGAAACGTTCTTGCAGAACTACGCTAAAATAAACCTGATTCCGGAGTTGCAGCGGGTGAGTGGGGTAGGGCAGGTAATGGTCTTTGGTGTGAAGGATTATTCCATGCGGGTCTGGCTCAAGCCGGACCGGCTGGTGGCGCTTGGCCTGTCGCCCCAGGAGGTGATCGGGGCCATTCGGGAGCAGAATCTGGAAGCGGCACCGGGTAAAATTGGGGAGAACAGCCGCGAAGCGTTCGAGTATGTAATCAAATATAAGGGCAAACTCAACCAGCCGGAGCAGTACGAAAACATCATTCTGAAAGCCAATGCCGATGGCTCAACCATTCAGCTCAAGGACGTAGCGCGCATTGAATTTGGCTCGTTCACCTACAGTGGTGATACGCGCGTCAACGGGAAACCCAGCGTCGGCATTGCTATCAACCAGATGGCGGGTTCGAACGCCAATGATATCCAGGTGGCCATTCTGTCGATCATGGATAAAGCCGCCGGTGCGTTTCCCAAAGGCATAAATTACACCATCGGTTACAGCACAAAAACGTTCCTTGACGAATCCATCGATCAGGTGACACACACGCTGATTGAGGCCTTTATTCTGGTGTTTATCGTGGTGTTCCTTTTCCTGCAGGACTTCCGGTCGACGCTTATTCCGGCCATTGCGGTGCCGGTTGCCATCATTGGTACGTTCTTTTTCATGCAGTTGTTCGGCTTCACGATCAACCTACTAACGCTCTTTGCGCTGGTACTAGCCATCGGGATTGTGGTCGACGATGCCATTGTGGTGGTCGAAGCGGTTCACGCCAAGATGGAGAAAAGTAGGCAGTCGGCGCGGTCGGCAACGATCCAGTCTATGCAGGAAATTTCAGGGGCTATCATTTCCATTACGCTGGTGATGGCGGCTGTGTTCGTGCCGGTCGGGTTTATGAACGGCCCGGCGGGCGTTTTTTACCAGCAATTCGCGTTTACGCTAGCCATCGCCATCCTGATCTCAGCGGTCAACGCACTCACGCTGAGTCCGGCGCTGTGCGCGCTGCTGCTGAAAAATCCGCACGGTGAGGATGAATCGGATAACGATGGTCATTCGAAGAAAGGGTTTCTGAATCGGTTCTTCGACGCGTTCAATGCGGGCTTTACCTCGCTCACGAATAAGTACGTCGGTAGTCTTCGGTTTTTGATTCGTAACAAATGGGTTGGTTTGAGCGGGCTGGCGTTAGTGACTGCTGTCACGGTCTTTCTGATGCGAACCACACCAACGGGCTTCATTCCGTCGGAGGATCAGGGTTTCATTGCCTATTCGTTGAAACTCCCGGCGGGGGCATCCCTGCAACGCACGCAGAAAGTGGCCGATAAAATTGAAGGCATTTTGCACAAAACACAGGCCGTCGAGCAGCATATCGAAATCAGTGGGTTCAACATGATTGCCAACTCAGCCAGCCCATCGTATGCCGCCGGGTTCGTCAAAATGAAACCTTACGCTGACAGGGGCGCCGTTAAGGATCTTCAGCAGGTAGTCGATTCGGTCAGCAAACAGGTAGCGGGTGTAGAAGAAGGTCGGGTCGATGTATTTACCATGCCCACCGTTCCGGGCTTTAGCAACGTCGATGGCTTCGAACTGCTGTTGCAGGATCGAACCGGCGGTAAAATTGATAAGCTCAGCGCTACGGCCAATGCTTTTATTGAGGAACTACAGAAGCGCCCTGAAATCGCGGCCGCCTTCACGACCTTCGATACGGGTACGCCCCAGTTTGAACTGGAGTTGGATGTCAAAAAAGCCAAACAACTCGGCGTTTCGACCAGCGATATTCTACAAACGATGCAGGTGTATTACGGCAGCACATTTGCGTCGGACTTTAATCGGTTCGGTAAATTCTACCGCGTCATTGCCCAGGCCGACGCACCGTATCGGGCTGATCCGTCGTCGCTGACCAGCATTTACGTGAAGAAGGCTTCGGGGCTGATGGTTCCGATGACGACGTTCGTTACGTTGAAACGCGTGTATGGACCGGAAGCCATCACCCGAAATAACCTCTTTACCTCGGTCGCCATTAATGGACAGGCTAAGCCGGGGTATAGTACGGGCGATGCCATCCGGGCGGTGGAGGAAGTAGCGAAGAAAAAACTCCCGGTTGGGTACACCTACGAGTGGACCGGCATGACGCGTGAAGAAATTGCGGCTGGTAGTCAGTCGAGTTTGATTTTTGGGCTTAGCCTGGTGTTCGTTTATTTCCTGCTGGCGGCTCAGTATGAGAGCTATGTACTACCGTGGGCGGTATTACTTTCCATTCCGACGGGGATTCTGGGCGTATTCGCGTTCATCAATCTGGCCGGAATCGACAACAACATTTACGTACAGGTGGGCTTGATCATGCTGATCGGCTTGCTGGCCAAGAATGCTATTCTGATCGTCGAATTCGCCATCCAGCGACGGCAGGCGGGTATGGGCTTACTGGCCTCGGCACTGGATGCGGCCAAACTGCGGCTACGCCCCATTCTGATGACGTCGTTTGCGTTCATTGTCGGGCTGGTGCCGTTGATGAGCGCCACGGGGGCATCAGCCAAAGGCAATCACTCGATCAGTATCGGTACGGCGGGCGGTATGCTGACGGGCGTGCTGCTGGGGCTGTTTATCATCCCCGTCCTGTTCGTCATTTTTCAGGGAATTCAGGAGAAAATCAAGCGGCCCAGAACGGCCGAAGAACGGAAGGCATTGGCCGAAGAAGCGTTTGCCAACCACCCGATAACTCGTAATTAATCATGTCACGACCCTTCTTTTCGTCGTCTCGCTTGTCAGCCGTCCTGGTTGCGCTCACCTTGTTTGTCTCAGGGTGTAAAGTGGGCCAGAACTACCAGCGCCCGACGGTGCAACTGCCTGAGCAGTTCGGGCAACGTAGCAAATTCGATACCACCAGCGTCGCGCTGATTCCCTGGCGGCAGTTCTTTCGGGATACCGAATTACAGAACCTGATTGGAACGGCATTGGCCAACAATTTTGATTTGCAGATCGCCATCAAACGGATCGAGGAAAACCAGGCCTATGTGCGCCAGACGCGTTACGCCTTGTTGCCCGCCGTCAACGCGCAAATTGCGGCTTCGACGGTGACGCCATCCCGCAACAGTCTGAATGGGCTGAGCCTGGAGAATTTTATTGGCACCCGGCACCTGGAAGATTACTCCGCTAACCTGTCTCTAGCCTGGGAGGTAGACATCTGGGGGCGAATCCGTCGGCAGAACGAAGCCACCCTGGCTCAATTCCTGCAAACCGAAGAAGCGGCCAAAGCGGTACGTACCAATCTGGTGGCGAGTGTAGCAACGGGCTATTTTAACGTCTTACTGCTCGATGCCCAACTGGATGTGGCGAAGCGGAACGTAGCCTTGGGCGATTCCATCGTTCGATTGGTTCGGTTCCAGAAAAAGTCAGGCGATGTGACGGAACTGGCGGTTCAACAGGCCGAAGTCCAACGCCAAACCGCCGATCTGTTACGCTCGCAGTTGGAGCAGGCATTGGTCATCGAGCAGAATGGCATTCGACAGTTGCTGGGCGATTGGCCGGGTGCCATTGCCCGAAGCAGCCAACTCACGACGTATCCTCTTGCCGACACCTTGCTGGTGGGTGTACCGGCGCAACTGCTGGCTAACCGGCCCGATGTCCGGACGAGCGAACTTGGCCTGGTAGCAGCCAATGCCCGCGCTGGCGTTGCCGAAGCCAGTTTGTACCCGGCCCTGACCATTACAGGAAGTGGCGGTTTGAATTCGTTTCAGGCCGGAAACTGGTTTGCTCTGCCTAACTCCCTGTTTTATAACCTGGCAGCTGGTTTGGTACAACCCGTTTTTGGCCGTCGCCAACTAAAAACGCAGCTTGACGTGAGTCGGATTCAGCGGGAAGCCGCCCTTATTCAGTTTCGGCAAAGTCTGAATACGGCCGTTACCGACGTGTCGAACGCGCTGGTTCGGAATGAGAAATTGCAGGAGCAGGAACGAATTGCCACAACGCGCGCCCAAACGGTACAGGGCGCGATCAACAATGCCAAACTGCTGTTTAAGAGCGGGATGGCTACCTATCTGGAGGTGATTACGGCGCAAAGCAACGCCCTTCAGGCAGAGTTAACCTTAGCCGACATCAAGCGGCAGCGGCTGGGGGCTATGGTTGACGTTTATCGGTCGCTGGGGGGCGGCTGGCGATGACTAGCAAGTAGTGACTATAAATGTTGTAACAATAGGAATAGGCTTACTTATGAAAGCAATCTGAAGCTACTGGTATGCAGCTTCAGATTGGTGCCGATACACCAAGTAGAGACTATCAAATAAAAATGAATTTAGCTTTGTGGGAGACCTGTGAGGTAATAAGTAAAACAT
This sequence comes from Spirosoma agri, assembly GCF_010747415.1. Taxonomy (NCBI): domain Bacteria; kingdom Pseudomonadati; phylum Bacteroidota; class Cytophagia; order Cytophagales; family Cytophagaceae; genus Spirosoma; species Spirosoma agri. The sequence continues at coordinate 30,006 of NZ_JAAGNZ010000008.1, forward strand.
TCATTCCTCCCTCAGGTGCTGAGGAACCTGACTTATACCGAGAAAGGGACAAGCTAGTCTTTGCCAGTATGGGTTCAACAAGTACTGCTGGACCATACTGATTAAGTGTTCTGGTCAACTTGAGGCTTGGGTTTAATCAACTCAATTTGGTGGTTATGCAATTAGGACAAAATGGCCAAAATTTTAAGCCGCATTTTCAATCAGAATCGGACGTTTAAGTGAAGATGCTCCGCCCGTTATCAAAACATCTTTAAAGTTCTGGCAAGCTCACTTAAGAAGAAAAGTTGTTGAGCGTCATGGTGTTCAAATCCCCCTTATAGGTCTTGAGGACCTAATTGACGAAAAACAAGCGTTTGGTAGATATAAGGATATAGCAGACCTTGAAAATCTAAGAAGAAGTAATCCTGCTCCTAGCACTTAAGGAAACAAATACGTTCTTAAACCTGCACTTTCATTGCTTTTGTAATTCAATATTGATCTACCAGTACTGTATTGGCAGGAGCACTACAGGCATCTACGCGGAGAAGGCCGTTTATTCTTCGACATAATTTTTTGCCCTGTCCCTCACTCTGAACTATACCGCAACGGCGGACCGTGCCGTCTTAGGCCGGGCGGATACAGGGAGTACATCCGTTGCTAACTCCGGTCCGTTATTTTAGACCAAAAGGGACGACAGGTAAGTTCAACCCCTTTTGAGCGAACTTATACATTGTAACTGCCAAGTCCGTTGATCGACAAACTAACCTTAGATTACAGTTTCTGATGTAGCTTTATGGAATCCATATAAATCGTACATCCATCAAGAATAGTCCGTCTTTAGCTGATTAAGGTGTATGCTCCAACAATACTACAGAAGTGCGTGGCGTAATCGAAGCAGACTGCCACTTCTGATATTTCTAGCCACCCTTCGGAATCTTACGCTTCTTTTCCTATTCTGGCCGTCGGCGGGGCTATTCGCCCAGTCAAGCCAGGCTTGGTTAACTGAATACGATGAATGCCAAGACTATGGGGAGGTTTACGTGGTCAAAAAGATTACTAAGGCGTGCCGTTCCTACCAAACCTTCCTGACCGATAAGAACGGCCGCAAACTAACGCCTGCTTACCGCGATATTGGAGACTTCGAAGAAGGGCTAGCCGAGTTTGTCCCGATGCAACGTAGCGGGCAAGGGTATGGTCTGCACGGATTTATCGATAAACAGGGAAAGGTCATTATTGAGCCAAAATACATCTCCACTGACCGATTCCGCCAAGGCAAAACCTGGGTCATTTATCCGGCCGGTTCCCACTATGGGCTTTCATATATTGATCGGAGGGGAAAAGAGCTGTACAAAATCCCCATTCAGCACTATTCAATCGATTACCTGATCAAAAACGCGACAATCGATCATACCTGTAACCACGACACCAAGGAAGATGTGCTTTGGTGGCGAAAGGGCGAATTCTTTATTCTCAACTTCAACTTTACTCCCTTTGTCACGGAGCAGATCCAGCGATCCAAACACGTTACGGCCTTTAAATACCAGGGAAAATTTGGCATCATCGACCCTGACTTGGTGCTGAAAGTTCCGGTGGCGCTCGATGCCGTTGATGTCGATTACACCTACTCAGGCCAAGGTATGCAACGCGTGCAATATGGGGCCAAGTATGGGTACGTGAGTCCGGTAACGGGCGAACTGATCGTTCCCTTCAATTATACCGATACCCGCAAGCCAACCAACGGCCTGTTTTGGGTCAAGAAGAATGGCAAATGGGGCTGTATTGACAAAACCGGCCAGTTGCGCATTCCTCATTTGTACGATGAAGCAACTGGCTTTACCGCCGAAGATCGGTCAGCGGTGGCCATAAAGGGCAAGTTCGGCCATATCGACAAGTCGGGCAACGTACGTACGCCGTTGACCTATGATTTTGCCTCGTATTATCAGCATGGCCTCTCGATGGTTCGTATGAAGGATAAATACGGCTTTATCGATACGACCAATCGGTTGATTATCCCACTCATCTACGACGAAGCGTTCCCCTTTGACCGTGTAACGACGATCGTTGAGCGCTACTGGCTTCGGTATGAACTCTCCCTGAATGGTAGGGAGAAATTCCTGGGCTTCTCCTACAAGCTGGATGCCGTATTAATTATCATTGGCCTACTGCTCTTTATCTGGTTCAACAGTTTGATTATAAGAGTAATCAGCAAGTTTAGGCCCGTGCGGTAGAAGTGCCAGTACGGGTTTCGAAATAGTTTAGGCTACTACCTGGCTTTATCTATTGAACCACGTTCATTAAAGAAAGTATCGACTACATCGACAATTTTCTACATTGTGGCAATTGGCTTTTCACCTGCAACGCCAATTTCGACTCCTCGTTGACGGAGGTGTTTGTAAAGGGTGGTTTTAGCGATGTGTAACTCACGAGCGATTTGTTCCACTGAGTATTTGGCTTCTTTGTAAAGGGCTATCCAAAGCGGCTGAGCAGAAAGCCCGCTTTGGATAGCCCTTTACGACGACCTAAGAGTTGACCCCGGCGACGGGCAAAGGCTAAACCGGCTAGTGTCCTTTTCCGAATCACCTCCCTCTCAAATTCGGATAAGCTAGCGAAAATGCGAACAACGAGCCGACTCTGAGCCGTAGTAGTGTAAGGAACGGCCTAGTCGACCCAGCTTCCAAATGACGAGGGTGTCACCTTGCCGGATGATTTCTAATAGTCTGTCTGGTTCTGGTCGTTCAATTTTATCACCACTAGCTTTCTCCGAAGGCCACATTCAGAATGGGGTGTTTTGGGCTACCGCCCTAGTATTTTTGTAGCCTTAAAACTAGTCGTTAGACTGGACCAAACGGAAGGGTGGAAATGACCGTCCTGCTCCACGATCGAATACTGTAAACCCGCTTGCTTGGCGTGGTCAAAAAGCCGGTTGTAATCAATATTGCCTCTGCCTACCTCCGTATTGGCCGTGCGATCCTGCTTATCCATATCCTTGACATGCCAGATGGGAAAGCGGCCCGGATATTTCTGGATGTAGCTTAATGGATCCACCTCCATGCGGGCAAACCAATACAACTCCATCTCCATGATCATCAGCTTAGGATCAATCTGTTTCAGAAACAAGTCATAAGGCACCACACCTTCGAAGGTCTCAAAATCATACCCATGGTTATGATAGCCAAATTGAATGCCATGTTTCTGGCATAACTCGCCTAACCGGGTATACTCGTCCACCGCCCGCTTGGTTGTCTCCAGACTAGTGAGCTCATTATACGGGACAATCATGTAGTTGAGCCCTACGGCAGCGGCCTCGGTGATGGAGTTCTCTGCTGTTTTGCCCAGATTGAAATGAGAGGCAAACAGCGTCATGCCCAGGTCATGGGCTATTTTAGTAAACTCCGCCGGTTTCAACCCAAAATAAATGCCCTTGTCACCCTGATAGGATTCCAGCAGCGTATAGCCAATAGCCGCCAGTTGCTTGAGCGTGCCCACGGGGTCCTGATTCATCCATTCCCGAACGGTATACAACTGAATACCAATGGGATACTTATCTTTGGCCTGAGAAGTCGCAGCAGGAAGACCGGTAGCCAGCGCCCCGGTGGCCAGGAGAAATTGTCGGCGTGAAAACATGCGGTAACGCACCGGAGTAGGGTGCTGATGGGATAAAGCCCGTCAGTACCCTACTCCTACCCGAAAACAAACGCAAATACACGTATGGATAGGCAATCATTCTGAATTAGCCTTTAATCTCGGAACTTACCAAAATGCGCTTTACCTTTGCGCCATGAAATCCACGTTGGCACTTTTCCTGGGCATCATCATGCTACTGGGTAGTCTGTTCCCGCAGACCGACGTGGAAGAAGTCTATAAAATCCCCGGCCTGATTGTCCATTATCAGCTTCACAAGAAATCAGCGGGGAGCGATTTCGATTTCTGGCAGTTTCTCGACATGCATTACGATGCGTCCTCGAAACACGCCAAACTACCTCATAAAGGCGTAAAGATTCCGCTCTACAATCACCTCTCGGCCGGTTTCGTCTTTACTTTGTCTCCCTTCCAGCCCCAGGCAGTACCCACCGAATTGGTGACGCTGATTCCCTGGCCGCAGGTTCATTTTTCCTATGAGAACCTGTACGCGTACCAGAATCCTTCGTTCTTCTTTCAACCTCCGCAGGTAGCATAGCTCCGTTTTTGTGGTCTTGGCCCGTTGGCTGAGCATGTGCGTTTGCCCATGTCTTCGGCTCACTGGCTCTTGTTTCTCAACGAGTCTATACTATCATGCTGCATAAAATCATTCAGTTCTCTGTCCAGAACAAACTGGCCATTGGTTTATTCATGCTCGGTTGGGTCGTGTACGGCACCTATCAGGTTAGCCAGTTGCCCATCGACGCCGTACCCGATATTACCAACAATCAGGTTCAGGTGATCACTACGGCCCCTTCGCTGGGGGCTGAAGATGTAGAACGACTGATCACCTTTCCCATTGAGCAGGCCATCAGCAACATACCGGGCCTGAAAGAAAGCCGGAGCCTGTCGCGCTTTGGCTTATCGCTGATCACGATCGTCTTTGAGGATGGCTCGGATGTGTATTGGGCCCGCCAGCAGGTTACCGAGCGGCTGGGCCAGGTCGACATTGCTGGCAATGCCAGCAAGCCCGAACTAGCGCCCGTCACCACGGGCCTGGGAGAAATCTACCAGTACGTCGTCAAGCCCAAAAAAGGGTTTGAACATACCTATTCATTAGCCGATTTACGCACTACCCAGGACTGGCTGGTGCGTCGTCAATTACTGGGCACACCGGGTGTGGCCGATGTCGCCACCTTTGGCGGTTCACTAAAGCAGTACGAAGTGGCGGTTAATCCGGCCCGGTTAAAATCACTCGGATTAACCATCAGTGATGTCTTTACGGCCTTGAGCCGTAACAATCAAAATACGGGTGGGGCATACATTGAAAAAGGGCCGTCGGTGTTATATATCCGTAGTGTCGGACTGGCCAAAACGGGCGTTGATATTGGCCAGATCGTTGTCAAAAACACGACGGACGGAACCCCCGTCCTGATTTCGCAGGTGGCCGACGTCCGGCTGGGGTCTGCCATTCGGTACGGAGCGCTGACCATGGCGGGGCAGGGCGAACTGACGGGCGGTATCGTGATGATGCTCAAGGGGGGTAATTCCTCGGAAGTCATTAAGCGGGTAAAAGATCGTATCCAGGCCATTCAAAAAACCCTGCCCCTTGGCCTGGAAATCGAGCCGTTTTTAGATCGGACCAAAATGGTCAATAATGCCATTGGGACCGTCGAGCATAACTTACTGGAAGGCGCCCTGATTGTGGTGCTCGTTCTGGTTCTGTTTCTGGGCAACTGGCGGGCGGGGTTATTGGTCGCTTCGGTCATCCCCTTGTCCATGCTGTTTGCCATTACCCTGATGAACTGGTTTGGTGTTTCCGGCAACCTGATGAGTCTGGGTGCGCTGGACTTCGGTTTGATTGTCGATGGGGCCGTCATCATCGTAGAGGCCATTCTGCACCACCTGCATTCGTCTAAAAAGTATGCCGTTATCAACCAGCTCTCGCAGGCCGACATGGATGAGGAGGTTACCGATTCGGCTTCCCGAATGATGAATGCGGCTGTGTTTGGTCAAATTATCATCCTGATCGTTTACCTGCCAATTTTATCGCTGTCCGGCATCGAAGGGAAGATGTTCAAGCCCATGGCCCAAACCGTCGCCTTTGCCATTCTGGGGGCGTTTATTCTGTCGATCACGTATGTGCCTATGATCAGTGCCCTCCTGATCAGCAAACAGATCAATCACGCACCCACGTTGTCGGATCGGGTGATGGGCCGGATCGAGCATGGATACCAGACGCTGTTGATCAAGGCCTTGCGCATTCGGGTGATCATCGTAGGGTCGGCGTTTGCGCTGCTGGCCGTGGCGGTGCTGTTGTTTACCCGGATGGGCGGGGAGTTTATTCCGCAATTGGAAGAAGGTGATTTTGCGGTCGAAACCCGTCTGCTGGTTGGCACCAACCTCAGCACGACCATCGATGCGATCAGCCGGATCTCCGAGCGCCTGAAAGCGACGTATCCGGAAGTCGAAAAAATTGTGGCCCGGATCGGGAGTGCCGAAATTCCCACCGATCCTATGCCTATTGAAGGGGGCGATATGATCGTCGTGCTAAAAGATAAATCCCAATGGACCAGCGCCCATTCGTTTCCTGAACTGGCCAGTAAAATGGCCGCCACCACCCAGGAGATTATGCCGGGGGTAACGACGGGTTTCCAATTTCCCGTTCAGATGCGGTTCAATGAACTGATGACGGGGGCTAAACAGGATGTGGTCTGCAAAATTTACGGCGAAGATCTGACCAAACTGGCTGCTTATGCGGAAAAACTGGGTGCCCTGAGCAAAACCGTTTCCGGTACGGCCGACTGGTACATTGAGAAAGTAACGGGTATGCCCCAGATCGTTATTGACTTCAACCGGCGCGAGATCGCCCGGTACGGTCTTTCCATCGAAGACATCAACCGAACCATCAACGCTGCCTTCGCGGGGGCCTCGGCGGGTCAAATCTACGAAGGGGAGAAACGGTTCGATCTGGTGGTGCGGGTCGGTACAGAAGGTCGCAAAAACATGACGGATGTGCAGAATCTACCCATCTCCACGGCTACCGGTGTGCAGATACCCCTTTATCAGGTAGCATCAATCCGGGAAATCGAAGGGCCTAACCAGATTCAACGGGAAAATACCCGCCGACGAATTATTGTGGGGTTCAACGTTCGGGGGCGGGATGTGCAGTCCATCGTAGACGAGTTACAACGTAAAGTGTCAGTTGGCATGACATTTGAGCCCGGTTACACCCTGACCTATGGCGGGACCTTTGAGAATTTACAGCAAGCGAAAGCCCGATTGAGCATCGCCGTTCCGGTAGCTCTGCTGCTCATCTTTGGGTTACTCTATTTTACTTTTTCCTCGTTTAAAAAAGGCGCACTGATCTTCACGGCCATCCCTTTGTCAGCCATCGGGGGCATATTCGCGCTGGCCCTGCGGGATATGCCTTTTAGTATTTCGGCTGGCGTGGGTTTTATCGCGCTCTTCGGCGTAGCCGTACTGAATGGAATTGTGCTGATTTCTGAATTTAATCGACTCAGAGGGGAAGGTCTGATCAGCAATCCGGTTCAACTGGTGCTGATCGGCACGCACAATCGGTTGCGGCCGGTTCTGATGACCGCAGCAGTAGCTTCCCTGGGCTTTCTGCCAATGGCCCTCAGCGACGGCGCTGGTGCGGAAGTACAACGCCCGCTGGCCACCGTCGTCATTGGCGGTCTGCTGACGGCCACATTACTTACTTTATTTGTCTTACCCGCTTTGTATTTGCTGGTAGAGGGCAAGCCCAAACGAGTGGTTAGGTCTTCGGTGATGGCAGGGCTTCTGGTCGCATTATTCATCAACGGGGGCCAGGTACGGGCGCAGACTAACCCGATTACCCTGACCAGCGCGCTGGATTTGGCGCTGGCGAAGAACGGACAGGTACAGAGTGCCCGCCTGAGCGAACAGATCGGCCAGCGACTACAGGGCAGCGCGGTAGATATCGCCAAAACGATATTTAGTGCGGATGTGGGCAAGTTCAACAGCGTGAGTAATGACACCCGCCTGGGGGTAAGTCAGACCCTTAGTTTTCCATCGGTCTACACCAACCAGCGTAAACAGTTGGAAGCCAATTATCGGGCCACGCAGGCACAACGCCAGCTGACCGAAGCCGACACGCGGGCGCTGGTGCGGCAAGCCTATTTTGAGTATGCCGTGCTCATTGAGCGCAACCAGTTGCTGATCTACGCCGATAGTTTATTTCGGCTGTTCGAAGCCAAGTCACGGGCCCGGTTTGCTAAAGGAGCCGCCAACGTACTGGAAAAAACGGCCGCCGAATCACAACGGCAGCAGATCGCCAATCAGTTGACCATGCTGACGGTTGATATCCGTATCGTGCTCAACGAGTTCAACCGACTCCTTCAGGACGACCGGTCCTATGTCCCCGTGGTGGGTAAGTCCCAAATCGATGCCCCCCTGATCCGGCCCGACTCCTTGCCAACGGAGCTACCGATTCTGGAGTTAGCCAGACAACAGCAGCGATCCGCCCAGTTCCGGTATCAGACTGAGAAAGCCCGGTTACTGCCCGATTTTATCGTGGGCTATAACAATCAGAGCTTTGTGGGCACCCAACTGGTTGATGGCGCCGAGCAAACCTATACCAGCCGTAGCCGATTTAGCTACCTCAGCGCGGGCGTGGCCGTTCCCCTGTTTTTCAAAGCGCAATCGGCCCGTATTTCGGCGGCCAGACTGGACTGGGAGCGTAGCGGGCGACAGTCAGCGTACGTTCAGCGCCAGCTCGGAACCGAGCAGTTAAATGCGGTTCAACAGGTTCAGAAATTTGGCCAGAGCCTGGCCTATTACCAGACGCAGGGCCTGACCAATGCCAATGTTATTATTGCCACGGCTGATCAGCAATTTCAGGGTGGTGAGATCGACTACCTGCAATGGGTCATCCTGGTGAATCAGGCCATCAGCATCCGAAACGAATACGTCAACACATTGAGCAATTACAATCAGGCGGTTATCTACTACCTGAAGTTGAATAACCTATAAAGCATCCATGAAGCAACTCATCATCAGCAGTCTATGCCTATTCATACTAGCATCCTGCGGAAAAAATAGCCCAACCGAAACCACCCAAACCCCACCTAAAGCGGACTCATCATCCCGGCAAGGGGTTTCCTTTACGAGCCAACAACGGCAGAACGTCGGTATCGAAGTGGGCCATCCCGAACGGCAGACGGTCAGCGGGGTGTTAACGCTCCAGGGAACTGTCTCCATTCCCCCTCAGGGCATGGTCAGTGTCAGCTTTCCCCTGGGGGGCTACCTCAAATCAACGGATATGCTGGCGGGCATGGTCGTGCGAAAAGGACAGGTGCTGGCCCAGTTAGAAGACATGCAGTACATCCAGCTGCAGCAGGATTATCTGACGGCTAAAGAACGCTTTTTGTTGGCCGTCAGCGAAAACAATCGCCAGCGCGACCTCAATGCCACGAAAGCGAGTAGTGATAAGGTGTACCAGCAGGCCAAAGCGGAGATGGAAAGCCAGCGCATATTGATGAATGCGCTGGGGCAGAAGCTGGACCTGATTGGTATCAGCCCAACCAAACTACAAGCCGATAATATCTCCCGAAGCATCGTGATTCGCTCCCCCATTAACGGCGTGGTCGCCAAAGTCAACACGAATGTGGGCAAATACACCGCCCCGACGGACATCCTGTTTGAACTGGTCGATCTGCGGGATATTCATCTGGTGCTGAATGTTTTTGAGAAAGATCTGGCGAAACTTTCGGTGGGGCAGCACCTGGTGGCGTACACCAACGGAGAGCCTACCCGTCGATTCAGCGGTGAAATCATCCTGATCAACAAGAACCTGAACCAGGATCGTATGGCCGAAGTGCAGTGTCATTTTAAGGACTACAGCGTCTCGCTGGTGCCGGGAACCTTTATGAATGCAGACATCTCGGTGTCCGCTAAACAGGCATTGACCGTACCGGAAGGGGCCATTGTCCGGTGGGAAAACAAATCATACGTGTTTGCCGATCAGGGAAACGGTCGCTTTGCTATGGTTGAAGTAGTAACCGGTTTACTTAATCAGGGTAAACAGCAAATAGAGGGGCATGGCATTACCGACCAGACCAAACTGGTCTTGAAAAATGCCTATGCCTTGTTGATGAAAATCAAAAATGCAGAAACGGAAGGGTAAGCCGAATTGGCCAGTCACCTACGCGTCTTTCATGGTACACCGATTTTAGGCTTCAATACCGTTTACTTTTTTCTCCTTTTCCATAATGACTCCCTTTTTATCCATTGCCGCTTACGCCCTTCTGCCCGCCCTTGCCCTCACGGTAAGTGGCGTATGGGCCTCTTTTTACCCACTGGGCCGGAAGGCTAAAAGTGCTATTCTACACTTTGCCGCCGGGGTTATCTTTTCGGTCGTCGCCGTAGAGATTCTACCACAAGTCGTTGAGTACCATGATTGGTTGTTAACCACGCTGGGGTTTGGGGGGGCAATTGGGATGATGCTGCTGATCCGTCAGGTAACGGAAGGTGCCCACCAACCTGTCCAAAGCCCATCGACCAATGCAATCCCGATCACGTTTTTAGTATTACTCGGTATTGATGTCATCGTAGACGGATTGCTCCTGGGGGTAGGCTTTGCTGCCGGGGCCAAAGAAGGGAAACTGCTGGCTTACGCGCTGGGTATCGAAAGCATTTCGCTGGGTCTGGCAACGGCTGCTACATTGCGAAGTGCCGGTTCAACGCGGGGCCGTAGCATTGGCCTGCTCGTTGGCATCGCGCTGGTTTTTCTGATTAGTGCCATCGGTGGAGCCACGTTGCTACATAACCTGTCTCCAACGGGCCTGGACCTGGTACTCTCCTTCGGACTGGCCGCCCTATTATTTCTGGTAACTGAAGAACTCTTACAGGAAGCCCACCTGACGAATGAACCCGCCTGGCTAACGGCTACCTTTTACGTAGGATTTCTACTTTTCCTGTTATTAGGTATGCTCGTTTGATAAAACACCGTTCCGCTGCTTCACAGCAAACAGTGAGGAAATCAACTGCAAAATAGTGATGTGTTTCCACATCACTATTTTGCAGTTGATCGTTAGATGTCAAACTTCTCCAGTTTGCCTTTTCGATAGCTATAAACTTCGTACGAATGTTTATTAATACCAAACACTTCTTCCAGGACTATGTGATCGGCTCCCCGACGAAGCGCGTTTACTCTGGCTTGCTTCTCGACTGGCAGTTCATGGAAAGAAATACGGTGCTCAAAATCGAAGCCTTCGTCATATTCAAACTCCAGCGAAAATAATTTATTCCGCCATTGAAGCTGCGTCGTCATGCCATTGGCCAGTGGCGAGTAGTCGATGGCAATGGGTGTTTTCGATACGACCTGACCAGCCGCTTCGGTAAATAAACTCAGGCCAGAAACGACCATAGCGGCATAACCAACCCGACGAGAGACCCCTTCACTCAGTCGGGGTAACAGCCATTTCATACTATACGACGAGATCATCGCGGCTACAGCGATCACAGCTCCCAATAGGATTGCCTTTCTTATCAGCAACCCAAACGACGCGTACAACGCTAATTTGACCAGGTGAAGCAAAACCTCGTTGGCTGCTCGTGTGGCCACAATTTCTTCTTTTGCCATCCCGTAACGCAGATAGAATCGGTTAAATAGCAGTCCTACGGCTCCCGTCAGTCCTGAAACAAAACCGGCTGCCAGACCAATTAAAGCTAAATAGCCTTTGGGTAATGGATATACTTCCTCTATTTCTTCGTTGGAACGAAAAATCAACGGAAGGTTGGCCATCAGAAATAACCCCATCAACAGTTCCAGGTACAGCGGATTGATGTAGCTCAGCAGCCGAGCCCCTAAATAAACGGCTGGTAAAGCCGGGGGAACGAACCAGACGACTACATCCCAGCGAATACGGGACCAGAAGGCGATGATGCGGGAACTGGAACTGGCGACCGTACCGATGGACAGTGCCGCTGGAACCTGGGCTCCGGGTAGGAGTGAGCCTAAAACAGGCAAGAGAAGAAGACCGGCTCCGCCCCCACAAACCGCGCTAAGGGAAAAGGCCAGTAGGGCGCAGCCGAACAAAAGCAGACCGGATAAAAACATAGCGGATCGGGTTAATACAATCAATACATCTTATAGAATGAGCACCAGCGTACCACTGATAATCAGCATTGCTCCGATCGCGGCTTTCCAGGTCAAGACTTCTCCCAGAAACAAAACTGATAGCACAATGGCGATGGCTACGCTGAGTTTGTCGACGGGTGTTACCTGCGACACCTTACCGAGTTGTAGAGCTTTAAAATAGAAAATCCACGAGAGTCCGGTCGCTACACCCGATAATACCAAGAACAGCCAGTTCTGGCGGCTGAGCGTGGGTAATGCCTCGAGGCCACCCCGCCAGAATACAAGACCCCAGGCTACAAACAGAATAACGACGGTTCGTATAGCCGTTGCCAGATCCGTATTGACTCCTTTGATACCTACTTTGGCCAGGATGGCGGTCAGGGCGGCAAACAAGGCTGATAATAATGCATAAGTCCACCACATGAGGATAGTCGTGTTTAAGGCAAGTCAATCAGAAAGTGCCCTTAATCAGGCAGAAAATTCAATGCGTTTAAATCAGTCTTCTTTCAAGAGCCAAAATGACGAGTTATGGGTGCTTTCCCGGCGGGTAAGTGCCTTCTTTAGCCACGGATAGACCCGATACGCGACTTCGGTCGAGAGTAGGCCAATCCCTGCCCCAACCAATACGTCCGATACCCAATGTTTATCATTGGTCACTCGAAAGATGCCGGTCGAAGTGGCCATGGCGTAGCCACCAATGGGAATCCAGGGGCTGACTCCGCCAAATTCCCGATCCAATAAACGCGCTCCGGTAAAGGCATTAGCCGTATGTCCGGATGGAAAAGAAAGATAATTAGACCCATCGGGCCGAAGCTCATGGGTCGTATGTTTCAGTCCCAGCACGACGCCCGTACTGATCCCGTAGGCGAGCAGACCAAGTAATGCCCGGTCGAGGGGTTTCGACCGACCTTTCACGCCCGCCAGACTCAATCCCGCCCAAGCGATTACTGGTCCGTATTGCAAGTAATCGTCAGCCTGAGTGCGAAAATGAATGTTATCCTGTACCTCTCTCCGAATGTAAAAACGGTCGAAGTGACTGTTTGGATAGTCTGGCGACAAAGCTAATCCAACGGAAATCAGCGCAGCGGGCGCAACCCATCGGAAGGTAGCAGGACGGGTAGGTATGTCGTCCCTCGATACCCGCTGGGCAACTGTATTCAACGGTTGCCCAAGGGCTGTGAGTAGTGGAAAAAGAAAAAGCCAGCTGCCCAGCAGCCAAGAACCGAATTGCCCGTTTTGTTTCATCAGTTGACTATTCATAGTCTCTTGTGTAGACCCGGTACGTATGCAGATTCCTCAGGGTAAGTTGGATACGGTGACTTTTTGCAAGCGGTCGGGTAGTGTAAAGGAATGAAGTAAACCTAAAGAGAATCTGTAGTTAGTCAAGGGAATTGGCAAGGCTAACACAATCGCTACCAACTTCAAAAAGTATTCAGTATTGGGTTCGTACTTTGGCGAACTAAGCTAATGGCATGAACATGATTTTTCATTTAACCAGCCAGTAGAGCTGTTCATGATCTTACAAAAGGCATTCGCCACATTTCTTTTCTATTTATCAATCAATACAGGCAATCTTGCCCCTATCAGGCAGCAGTCCAATTTTTCAGATTCGGTTATGTGGCTAAGAACTACCGTTTATTTATTTTTCCTAACGACAATCGTCACGTACGCTCAAACGCCGGGTGGTACAATCAATCCGACAGTCCCGGTTCAATCGGGCCAACCGGTTTCCCCTTCTGGAGGGGAAAATCCAGTTAAAGGCAATGCAAAAATTTCGGGTTGTGCTATTGATTCGACCATGACCAAAGCGGTCGAATTTGCCAATGTAGCTTTATATGAAACCACAAGTGGGAAATTAGTGAATGGAGCGGTGGCTGATGAAAAGGGGAGATTCTTGCTCACTCGTATTGCGCCGGGCTCTTATCGGCTACTCATTTCGTTTCTGGGTTATAACGCCAAGAGCGTTGACAATATCGTTTTGACAAAGGGGCAGGCTAAAGACATTGGGGTCGTTCGACTAACGGCCAGTACCCGCACCTTGAATGAAGTAACCGTCGCTGGTAAGAAAGCCCTGGTGGAAGACAAAGTCGATCGGCTGGTCTATAATGCCGATAGCGATCTGGCCGCGAAAGGGGGAGACGCCACTGATATTCTTAAAAAAGTACCCATGCTCTCCGTTGACCTGCTGGGGAACGTAACGCTACAGGGCAGTTCCAGTGTCCGGGTCTTGATTAATAACAAGCCGTCGTCTATCCTGGCCGGTAATCTGGCCGATGCCTTACGGCAAATACCCGCCGATCTCATCAAAACGGTCGAAGTTATTACCTCGCCCTCGGCTAAATACGATTCGGAAGGAAGTGGTGGTATTATCAACATTATTACCAAGAAGAATACGCTCCAGGGCCTGCATCTCGACGTTGATAGCGGCCTGGGCAATCGGAATGCAACTCTGGGGTTAAATGGTAGTTTCCGAAAAGGTAAATTAGGACTTAACCTCAATGGGAATGGCCGTCTAGTTTATAATCCATCGGCATCGGATTTAAATCAAACAACCTACTTGGCATCAGGAGCCACGCCGGTTCGTACAAATCAGCACATTGATGCCTTTGACAAAGGAGTATTTGCCCAATATGCGCTGGGGCTGGATTATGATCTGGCGAAAAACCAATCGCTAACGGCTGGCGTACGGCTGGGTATTCGGAACTTAAACCAGGATCAACACCAGTCGACAACGATCCTATCTAATGAACCCATGGCTCTTCCCTCAAAACGGGATGTGTATAGCCAAAACTTATCCAATTCAATTGATGTCAACGTCGACTACTTGCATACGTACGCAGGTACCGGTGATGGATCTAAGAAGGAGTTTAGCCTGTCAACTCAATATAGCCAGAATAAGCTGACCAACAATTTCGACGCTAACCAACTGGATACCCTTGGTTTGATCAAAACCCGGCAGCGAAACCTGAATGATGCGACGAACAAGGAGTTCATTCTCCAGGCAGATTATCAGGTACTTGTCAGTGAGCGCTTTCAACTGGAGTTCGGTGGAAAAAATACCCTTCGTCAGGTAACCAGTCTCTACCAATATCTGCTGGCCAGTCCTACTTCTACCTTCGCCACCGATGACAGCCGTCCGTCTGGCTCGCTTACGTATGATCAGAACATTGCGGCTGCTTATGTATCAACCACGTTTACGACACGCAGTAAACTAGCCATTATGACGGGCTTACGGTATGAGTATACCAGCATTCAGGCCCGGACCGGAGGGTCCCAGACTGGAGGGTCCCGGACTGGTGGGTCGTCTACTGGTGGGCAGGGTTCAATCTCAATTCCCGATTACGGACGATTATTACCCAGCATCAATCTGTCCAAGAAAATCGGGGAAGGCACTACCGTAAAACTGGCTTATACCCGACGCATTCGACGGCCGTTTATCGACGACTTGAATCCCAACTTCAATACGGTCAATCCCCTCAATATTCGGATCGGTAATCCGTATTTGAAACCCGAAACCGTTGATCGAATTGAAGCAGGCTATAGTACGCAGGTGAAGAAAACGTATTTGAATTTTACGCTCTACACCCGACTCAATACAGACGATATTCAATCGATCAGTCAACGCTCGGATACGTTGGTGGGGGCTGTCGTGACGCGGGTTACCAACCTGGGTAAAGAATATAACTACGGATCTAATTTATTTGCTACGGTCAATATTACACCCCGGTGGAGTGTAAATGGCAACATAGATGTGATGTACCGCTTTATTCAGGGCTTAACGCTGGACATCAATGGTCTGTCGACTCTGATCAGCAATCAGGGTTTCCGGTGGGGAGGTCGCATGGATACGCAATTGCAACTCGATAAAGGCTGGGCTGTTCAGGCCAATATCGGGTATCGGGGCAAAGACATTAATTTGCAAGGCTACCGAATTGGTTTTGCTCAATATTCGCTGGGTGCGCGAAAAGATTTTAGCAATAAGCGAGGCAGTCTAGGGATTGCGGCTGAAAATTTTCTAACCCGAGGCATGGGCTTTACATCGGTACTGAATTCGGCTCAGTTTGATCAGGATTTCCGGCAGTACATCTATAACGCCAGTGTTCGGGCAACGTTCAGTTACAAGCTTGGTAGTCTGAATGGGGCAAAGGTGAAGAAAAATAAGTCTCTGGGTGACGAAAATTGATTGCATACTTTGAAAGAGCATAAGTTAACCGCTAGGCAACGGGCAACTTATTTCCGGATAAGATAGTTTATCAACCCTCTTTTAAAAGGTACTATACTGGTAAAATACTATTTTAACGTGTATTCAATCGACTGTGGCCACTAAGTTAGTCCAGCTGTTTTCGGGTAGAAGGGTCTACAGGAATACACTAAGGCTATTGTCGAATTTGGTGATTGATAAGGCAGGAGGAATAGATGCAGCGAAGAGATGCCCAAGCCATCCTGTAATTAGCCAGATAAAGGGCAAACCATCAGGTCGTCAGTGGTAATAACAACGTAATGGTCGTGCCCTGGCCCGGTTTGGATTCTGCCCGAATGACGCCCTGGTGGCGTTCGACAATCTTTTTGGCTAACGATAAGCCTAACCCAATTCCTGGCGAGTGCGGGTCTAGTTTCTTCAAGATGCCGAAAATCTCTTCCCGATACTGGTTATTAAAGCCAATCCCATTGTCGCTCACCACAATCCGCGCGTAGTTGATGTATTGATACTTGTCAGGGGTCGTTTGATACCGGTTCTGACTCACCACACTACCGCTGATGGCCACCACGGAGGACACGTTCAACCGTCGAAACTTCACCGCGTTATTCAGTAAATGGCCAAATAAATTCAGTAACTCCCCTCGATTCCCGACGATGGTCGGTAAACTGCTCACGTCGAATCGAATGCCCGGTGAGCTGTAGTTCGCTATCGTTTGGGCAATCAGGTCCGTTAAATCGACCGATTCATCGGCTGATCGGATTGAGTCAAACGTGAAATATAGCTGCAAATCGTGGATGAGCTGGCGCAAGCGGGTACTAGCCCTGACAATGCCTTTCAGTCCCCGCTGACCCAGCTTCGTCCACTGATTCATCGGTTCCTGTTCTAGCACACTGGCCAACAGATTAATCTTACGCAGGGGCTCCTGTAAGTCATGGGCGATAATCCGTCCAAATTGCTTTAACTCATCATTGCGTTGTTTGAGATTGGTTACCTGGCGGTCCAACTCGGCCTGATGCAGTTCCAGTTGCTGCTGGAGCACCATTAACTCATCGTTGCGCAGTAAAGCCTGCTCGGCCGCCTGCTTACTGGCCAACAGTTCCTGCTCGTATTGTCGGCGCTGATAAACCGGTATCAGACACAGGTAAAGGAAGCCTTCCCCCGAAGCATCTTCCTGACGAACGGCATTGAGCAAGACCGGAATGCGTACTCCGGACTGAGATTGTAGGGTCAGGTAGAGTTCATTGGCCAGTTTGCCTAGGGCGATAATGGGATACAGGTTCGTCTGAAAGTAGATCCGACTCGCCCGGGTTAACATCACCTCCACCCGCTGACCGATCAGGACGCCTGGGGCATAACCCAACAATTGTTCGGCAAAGGGATTCAGATACACGATCTCATTCTCCCCATTCAATCGCACCAGGCCTCCCGGCATTAACATCGCAATATCCTGCATAGACTACGAGTTGGTCGCTTGCAGATAGTGCTGGATAGCCGCAATGGTTTCAGCAGGGGCACTGACGTGAGGGGAGTGTCCCTGGGCCTGAATTACCCGCAAGGTGTTATGGGGTATATGCTGCGCCATGTACTCGCCCACAGCAACGGGCGCAATATCATCGGCGATCGACTGAATAATTAAAACCGGTCGCCCAATCTTCGCTAAGTCCAGTCGGTTGTCGCCCAGGAAGGTTAACCGGGCAAACTGCTGCGCTATGGCCTGGTCTGTGGCGCAAAAACTGTGGATGAGTTCCTGGCCTAGCTCGGGCCGTTCCTTATTGGCCATGATGGCAGGACCCATGACGGTGGCCCAGCCAAAAAAATTACTGTCCATCGTGTCCAGTAATTCCTCAATATCGGCTCGCTCGAAGCCCCCCGTATAGCCTTCCTCATTGATATAGTGGGGCGATGGGCTCACCATAATCAGTCGTTCGAAGCGATCGGGTTCCTGGATGGAGGCTAACAAGCCAATCATACTGCTCACCGAATGACCGACAAAAATAATCTGTTCTAGGTCCAGATCCTGACAGATATCGAGCACATCCTGGGCATAGCCTTGCAAGCTGGCGTAGCGTTCGCGATTATAAGCCTCACGGGAGGCTTTGCCATGGCCGATATAGTCAAATCGGATGACTTGATAGTGGGCTTCAAAGGCGGTGGCTACATAGCGCCACATGTGCTGGTCACAGCCAAATCCATGCGCAAACAAGATTGGTTGGGTGCCTTTACCGGTAACGGTTATATTGTAACGGTTCCTAATGGTCTGGGTCATCATTCCGGTGTACCTGATGTAATCGTTACCCAACGACTCAGCATTTTTACTCAAAGATACGTAATCTGCTTCAACCAATACGGCTAAACGAGGTCTGATCGGTTAGCAACCCCTACATCCACTCGTTTTAGGAAGGATGCTGATCGTCAAGAGGACAGGGTGATGGGCGGACTAGAATTGCATCAGAATATTGAAGCGAATAAAGTGCAGCGGCAAAAAGCAATTCCGTTTATCTCCGATTAAAGGCAGGATAAGACAGTTTTGTGTCGTCCGGGATAAAGTTGTCTGTTGTCTTCTGCGCATATAGACCAGACTACCGGTTACTCCAATAGGATTGGGTGTACCTATGGGAAAATTCTACCTTTGGAGTTCGAACTGACCGACCAGCAGGGCAGTTAAAATATGCGGGTCGGAAATGTATTGCATATCGCCTATATCGGCCTTCACGTGCGGCAAGCAAGATATAGTAATGATGTAGGGACGTCCGCCAATCCAGTCGCTGTACTTAAACAAACTGAATTGGGCACCAGTAAACCCCGGAAACACCTCTGCCAACAATGGTAGTGCCGAATTTCATATATTTATCGATTGAGGTTGAGTGGAGTGGTAGCTTACGCCGACATACCCGCCATCAGGCGGATTGTGGTGAGACTGGGCAGAAGACAGTAGGCGGTGCCCGTGTCTGAATCATCAATGGCAACTGATTGATTATAATCGGTTCTTCATTTTCGACCGGAATAGTAAAGCTGGTGGTTTGGTTGCTCAGCTTATTCGGATTACGGTTCCCAAGCACCGCATCCTGCGGGAACAGTTTAAGTCCGGCCAGGTCTGAAGCAAAGTTATTGGTATTCATCCAGCCATAAATCTTTTCAAACTGCCGGGAAAAACTGCCGCATAAGAATAAACCAATCAATCCCCGGTCAATGCCGTCATCCGCTGTTCCGGTCACCGTTGGGCCATACGGCATCCCCCGCCGAACAATGCGCGGGGGAGTCGCTCCCTCAATGGGCGTCAGGTGCTCATCGCGTGGGTTGGCCACGCGGGTGTGAGCCGAATAAGGGCATTTGTTCGTACTCAATACGTCCTTATATCTGCTCGTATCGGCAGACTCGGTGTAGCTGAACAGTTCCCCCTTCTCAGTAGCCGGATCGGGGGTATTGGGACTTAATATAAGGGGTGACCCGTTTCGCCAGCGCCCCATCAATTTAGCCGCCAGCCATTCCTGGGCATCGTCGGGTGTGCCGCCGATGATGGGTGTTATAACAGATGTCTGATCCTGAAGCAGTTTGTTGAAAGTGGCTACATCTTGATATAGAATTCGGAAGGCGTTATAGCAGCCATTAAAGGCGAAACTTCCCGCTGATCCGGTCGTTGGTCCGGGTTGTATCAGCGAGGTACCCGGGCTGTAGCCAATCAGGAAATTAGCCAAGTCCCCTTGGTCTTGGTCAGCCGGAGTCTAGGAAATCTTGCCCCCCGCAACCGTGCTGCCTGACGAAAAACTGTCCAGTTACACGGTCTACCAAAAGGTGTGAAAAGAGGGAGAAAGCGGTGTTATTTCAGGCCATAGTACGCCTTGACAGCTTCGAAGTCGCTGTAATTAACAGCCGCTTGTCGCCCGTTGACAGTAATCGTATTGGCTGCCGGGATAATTAATACCTTTGCCAGAGTGACACTTGTAAGACTTGTCCCCGAAGTACGAGAAATATAAATTCCAACTAATTGATCGGAAGATTCTGAATAAACAGAATAGGTAAAAACATCCTCAATGCCAAAACCTATCGTTGCTGGTATTTGCCATACTATAGGTCCTGTAAACGAAAATTGCAGATACACAATAATAACACTTTTATCTACAACTGCTTTTGTAATGCTTCTGGGTAACAATAGGGTATAAAAGGTACTGTTATTCTTGCTGAGTGTAAAAGAGGTAGGATATGTAACCATTGTCACGCTAGAGGTGCCACTCACGCCAGCGACACCGCTGGCACCCGTTGGCCCCGTTGCACCGGTGGCTCCAGTCGTGCCAACACCTGTGGCACCGGTGTCACCTTTGGGCCCTACATCACCTTTACAGGCAGCTAAGAATATAGTAATAGTTAATACCAGGCATAACGGCCCGAAAAATTTGGTAAGTGTGGTGTTAAACAGCATAACGTAAACCGTTTTAGAATGGTAAAAGCTACCCGTTTGGGTGCATCAAAGGTGATAGGTTACTGGGCAATAGACTTAGTGATTTGGGGCATGACGTCTTAAAGGCGATTAAACCGGCGGTTTGCGTCACGCTCTGACCTATACGTAACAAGTCAATGGCTCTGTCCAGCCTGTATTGTTGCATCAAATTAATTGGGGCCAGCCCAGTGAGACTCTGCACCTTTCGGTAAAGCATTTTGTAATTTATAGCCAATTCACTGGCCATCCAGTTGACATTAATCGAAGGGTCATCTAGTTAATGGGTTTAATTTGCCAATACCCTGAGCTGGCACCCATTTTAGCGCCCTCTTTGAGCACGAAAAGCCATGGGTAACCTAAAGTTGGGAGAGGCAAACCATAGATTGATTCCGTATTCATTCGCCGGGCATCGTTGGTAACGAACACCTTTTCATGAACCGATTCGGAGTCTACACCCGTACCAGTCTCGGCTGGGGCCAAAGGACCTAGCTTACTGATACGGGTGGCCTGTAAAACCGATGAGCAGGCTCCTAAACAACTCAATGAAATCAGCCCTAAAAATCGAACCAGTAAACCTGTAACGAAGGGTATCTTCATGGATGATAAAGCGACAACGGAGCGCTCGATGACTATTAGTACTCCGGAATAAGTTAAAATAGTGTGGATAGACGGTCTGTTCGAGTAGGCCAAAGGTGATGAGGGTTTCATCGATATCCTGTCAGATTGGGGGCCAATGTCGTCGGATTGGGGGCATTCTGCCCGTGGAACTAGAAAAAGGGGACAAATCAGGCGTTTTTCACCCGGCTGGTCACAAATTCGGTCGGCGTTTGCTGGTAGAATTCCTTGAACACCATGGTGAAATGAGAGGGTGAATTGAACCCAACCAAATCGGCGGTTTCAGACACGTTATTCCCAGATTCCAGCAATTCGGCTGCTTTTCGGAGTCGATGCTGGCGGATCAGATCGGCGGGCGAGAGTTGAATGAGATGCTGCACTTTGCGATACAGTGTCTTCCGGTTCATCGCCAGTTGATCGGCTAACCAATCAACACCAATCGAGGGATCATCCAGATGCTGTTCCAGCAGGGCATAAATCCGCAACAGAAACGGATCGGGCAACACTGAAGCCGAATCGACAGCAGGCGTAAGGGTACTACCCGGTAAGGCAAATTGCTGCCGATAATGCTCACCCAGTTTCTGCTGGCGTGACATCAGGTTACGCAGCCGCAAATGCAGTTCGTCCAGACTAAAGGGCTTGGCTAAATAGTCGTCGGCTCCCTGCTCTAGCCCGTCGATCCGACTCTGGGGAGCCGCTTTGGCCGTTAGCATCACCACCGCAATGTGGTTGGTATCGGTATGGCTTTTGAGTAAACGGGTGAGTTCGATGCCATCCAGGCGGGGCATCATCACATCGGTCAGCACAATATCGGGAAGCTCCGTTTGAACGAGTGCCCAGCCTGCCTCGCCATCGACTGCCTGAAGAACCTGATACGACGACGTCAACTCGCCCATCAAGAACTCCCGCAACTCCTCATTATCTTCAACGATAAGAATGCATGGAAGCGACGTATTCTCAACCAGATGCGGAAGGCGAAGCGGGGGAGTAAACGGCATCCGTTGATTGATGGCCTCAGGCGTAGGAGTCTGCCTGCTGATCTTAGGAATGTTGACCGCTGCTGATACTGGGCCGACGGGCAGAATCAGCTGGAACGTAGTGCCTACTGTTAACTGACTTTCTACCTTGATGGTCCCTCCCAGTAAGCTGATCAGTTCGTGAACCAATGCCAGCCCAATACCCGTACCCTCATAAGCGCGGGTGCTGGAGGTGTCGGCCTGATAAAATCGGTCGAAAATATGGGGTAACGCTTCGGGAGAGATCCCAATGCCCGAATCGACCAGGTGAATCTCCACCGCAGTCATTGCACTACCAACCCAAACGGGCATACCCGAAAGCGTTACCTGGTCACCCGAACCGCTAAATTTCAAAGCATTGGCTAATAGATTCGTGAGAATTTTTTCCCACTTGTCGGCATCGAACACGTACGCCTGAGCGGGTAAACTATCCATTTCACACGTGAGGGTTATCCCTTTCTGTTCCGCCATCCGCTGGAACACGCCTGCAATCGTGTGAATATACTCGGGTACGTTTCCCTGCATAAGCGAAACAGTCATGTAGTTACCCTCCAGTTTAGACAGATCCAGCAATTGATTGATCAGCCGCAGGAGCTGCTCAGCGTTGCGGTGAACCAGCGTCAGCATCGGTCGGTCGAAGCGGTTTTCCTGAAGCAATTTCTCTACCGGCGATAAAATCAGAGATAAGGGCGTGCGAAACTCGTGGGTGATGTTGGAAAAGAAGCGGGTTTTCAACTCATCAACGGCTTTACGTTGTTCAGCTTCCCGGCGATTAAGCACCAACTCCTGCCGTTGCCGGAGTCGATTGGTATAAAACCGGATATACCCCCAGATGGCTCCTCCGGCCAGCAGTGCATACAAACCATACGCCCACCAGGTGGCCCACCAGGGTGGCGTAACAATCACCTGAACCGACGCTATATTTTTAGTCCAGAACCCGCTGCTATTGGCGGCTTTTACCCGGAACGTATAGGTACCTGGAGCCAGACTGGTAAAGGTGGCAACGCGACGGTTTCCATTCTGCACCCAGGTTGGATTGACCCCAACCAGTTGATAGGCATACTGGTTTTGCCCCGGCTGCTCGTAGGCCAGAGCCGCGAAGCTAATCGACAGCATCGTCTCGTCGTGTTCCAAGCGAATCACGTTGTCGGTGATTGACCGGGGTTTATCCATAACGGTTAGGTCGTTGATATAAACCGGAAACGGACGGGTGTCATCCAGTATCTGGTTCGGGTTGAACTGAACGATACCGTTCTCGGTCCCAAAAATCAATTGGTTGGGCAGTTGAAAGACCGCATTATGTTTGAAGTCATTACTGGGCAAGCCATCCGAGACATCATAACTATGGATAGACCGGGTTATAGGGTCGACCCGGCAAAGACCCTCATTGGTGCTCAGCCAGAGCTTCCCAGTCCCGTCGCTGGTAATCCCGACGATACTCGTACCCGGTATGCCCTCCTCCCGGGTAATTACCGTAAACAGACCCGTTCGCCAGTCAAATCGGTTTAAACCGCCCAGATGCGTGCCAATCCAGATGATGCCGGCCTTGTCTTCGTGAATGGATAGCACCTCGTTGGTGGTCAGCTTTCCCTTACCTCCCGCCCTATAGCGGGTAATCTGACCCGTTTTCGGATTCAGCCGACAGATGCCCAGCTGGTTGACCAAGATCCATACCTCCCCGAACTGGCTCACCATCAGCCCATAAATGGCTTTATCGGGAATGCCGCCCGTATCACCGGGTTTGTATTTATAGTAGGTGTATTGATGCGTGTGCGTGTTGAACGAGGCCACGCCACCCTCCCCCCCGATCCAGAGATTATTAGTTGGTTTACCTTCCAGGTATTGAAGGCTCATAAATTGGGCTGGAATGTCGGCTGGATACCAGATATATTGACCGGATGCCTGATCCAGGTGATAAAGCCCATCATTGGTACCAAACCAGAGCCCGTCCGCCCCGTCGGATAAGAAACTATTTACCTGATTCGTATGGGTTCCAATCCAGCCCAGCTTGTCCAGCAGTATACGATCCAGCTGTTGATTGGGGGCTAGTCGATACACCGTGGCTAAATTGCTAAACCAAAGCTGCCCCCGCTTATCCTTGAATACGGCATTGGCCCGGTTCTCGGGCATAGTGGCCATGCGCTCATTGGGCTTTACCCGGTACACAGCAAATGGTTTGGTGTTGACCGCTTGGCGATCGATGCCATTATCCGTTCCTACCCAGAGCATACCCGCCCGGTCATGGTAAACCGCCTGTGCATTGCTGCTGGCCAGACCCTTCGACAGGTTTGGATCGGTCTGGTAGGTAACAATTTTGTCCGTTATGGGATCAATGCCCTGTAGGCCGTTGGTTGTACCCACCCACACGATTCCCGACGAATCCCGATGGATTGTATTGCGCCAGATATAGGGATTCAGCTGCCCCCCCGGATTATACGGTTGGGGATTCCAGGGCTGGTGGCGCAGATCCAGTTTAAAAAGACTATAGCCCGCTGTGGCCGCGCCAATCCAGAGCACGTCTTCCTGGTCGAGATAAAAGGATAGAAAAGAGGGTTGAGGGCCGCTCAAGCCCGGAATAGGCACCAATGTAAAGCGCCCGGTCGTTCGGTCAAGCAGGTATAGACCTTGATGGGAGGCTACCCAAAATCGATGCTGATTGTCTTCGAATACTGTTTTGATCGGCATTTCAGCTTTAGGCGAGGGATACAGCCTGAAGTGATGTCGGGTCGGGTCGTAGCTGGCCAGGCCCGCAAAGGTCCCGATCCAGAGCAGGTTTTGGCGGTCTTTATAAATGGTAATCTGGTTGTTCCATTGATTGGCCCTTGCCGCCTGGATAGGATGTGGGGTAACCAGCCCGGTTTTCGTATTGATTTCGTGTAAACCGCCCCCTTCGGTAACCGCCCATAATTGGTCCGTATCACCCTCACATACACTCGTAATGATACTGTTTCGAAAACTGTGTTCTGGCTGCCGGGGATTAGGCTGAAAGACAGTAAACGTAGCGCCGTCATACTTTGCCAAGCCCTCCTGGGTACCAAACCACATGTAGCCCTGCCGATCCTGAAGAATACAATTGATCGAATTGCTGGGAAGCCCGTCTTTGATGGATAGATGCTCAAATTGATTGGCGATGGGGTACTGCCGGAGCGTTGAATGGGCCCTACCCGGAGCAGGGTATGATTGGGCCAATGCCTGCACAAGTGGCATGAGCAGGAAGGCAAGAAAGTAGGGGCGCATTCAAGAAGGAGGTTAAGCTTCCTTAAAAGTAAGTATATTTACTTGCAATCCACCCAAGAAGAAACTTGCTTAGTAAAAACTTCAAAAGCTATTTGACAGGTGGTTCTGCCAACCATTTTCTGAGCATAAAGTAACATCGAGTAAGTAAATTTCGCTAATCCAGTCCTCTATCTACTTGTTGGGGTATTCGACCCTGACTCCCTCACGTTCAGACAAAGCATTAGATACCTGGCGTTTCAATTTCGATCAGAAAATGGCCCATCGCTGCTATTTAATGAACGCACAATTACCTTGAGACCAATCAATTATTCGTATTTGCTGACTTGCTAAAATCGTCCACGAAAACGTCCCAATAAATGATTTTAGTACAAGACAAAACGTAGAGTTTTTCCATTAAGGGCGATTGACCAATGGTGTCTTTGCATCCGTTCTAACTTGTAAAAACGGTTGTCAATAACTGCTCGTAACTTAAGCCCCGATACCGCGAGTTCAGTTACCAGCGACCTCCTATCAGTATCTATTACTTGACAAAGCGCCGTTTACTCGTGGCAGTGGGGGTAGGAAAATCCGGGGGAATGGGAATGTCGACTTTGCCGGTGGCAGCCCACTGAGCCCCCCGCAGCAGGCAAGTGATGAACCCAACGCACTCAACCGAATAATCCATATGACCCAGAGGGGTATGAAAAATTCGCCCTTTCCCATAGTTGATCGTCATCAACATAGGTTCATGGCGATCGGTGCCTTTATTGTCTTTCGATGAGTACGCCGTGGCCAGCACACGCATGTGCTCGGCAGGCCCGCGCAGGCGGTCGTACAGTTCGTCTTTGGTGTGCATCCAGGTGAGCGGCATGCCTTTGGTAATGGGGTGGTTTGTCTGCCGAACCGTCAAGAGAATCTCCTGCTGCGCCCCGTGCGATCCGGCCAGCCCGGCCTGGGCGTCTCTAACTAGTTTTCCTTCATGGTTATAATATACATAGGGGCCGTCTTTTTCGGTACGATCGCCCCAGCCACCTAGGCCGATCATTTTGTTGTAGGCGGGCCAATGTGGAAACGAGTTGTCGGCCGCATGGATGACGACAAGACCACCCCCCTTTTTGATAAAGTGGTCAAAATCACGTTGCGTCTGATCGGACCAGGGGGCGGCATGCCAGCCAAAATTGCAGACGACCAAGTCGTAACTGGAGAAGTCGGGATGGAAGCTCGAGTCAGCTCGAGCGATGGGTAAGGCTTTGGTTGCCCGGACACTCGGAATTTTATAGTCGTCCATCAACTCCTGGCCATTCCAGGTATAATACGAGCGCTGTACATCGACCGAAAACTTACCTGTTTCTTCCAGGTAACGCTTCATCATAAAGGTGATTTTGGGCCATTGTTCGTGGGTATTCTGTCCATCGACGATGAGTGTGCGAATGATTGAATGCTTTCCTTTTTGGGGTGACTGAGCCAGAAGAGCATAGGCACTAAGGAGCATCAGCAGTAGACTAGCGACTAGCGGTTTCATGAACGTTTCGTGGTTAAGGGAGTGGGGCATAACAGCGCCGGGACAGCCCCACGTTATACGCCCATTCAGGCGATAGTCTTAAAAACAAGTACGGGCTTGAATATACTTTAGTTTGGTGCTGGCTCTCCCTATCCTACGGCAGCAAATGACTTCATTCTCTC
Organism: Spirosoma agri; assembly: GCF_010747415.1. Taxonomy (NCBI): domain Bacteria; kingdom Pseudomonadati; phylum Bacteroidota; class Cytophagia; order Cytophagales; family Cytophagaceae; genus Spirosoma; species Spirosoma agri. The sequence goes on from NZ_JAAGNZ010000008.1 coordinate 56,894, forward strand.
AACTCAGGTGGATGCCATCAGCGTTTATCTTCCAGATTCTATTTGATACCGCTTAAACCAGAAATTGCCTTGAAGAAGTGAGGAAAATAATTGGTCAAACAAAAGCTTCGATGAATACTGGATAAGACATTACCGACTGACAAGCTGTGTTTTAACGGGTGCCCGGTCGGCGAGGTCTTCGCTGGCCGTTTTCAGGATAACGTCACCCGCCTTTAGATCACCAAATATTTGCATTTGACCCGCCGAATCGTCGCCTTTCTGGACACTCACCCGAACGGCTTTACCAGCCACCACTTTCTGAACAAATGTCTGATCCAGCGTACTGATGACAGCGGATTTGGGTACGTACAAGCTCCCCTCACGGGAGGAGCTTACGGGCAAACGAACCGAAGCAAACATACCGGGTTTTAACTTACCGCCTTTATTCTGAAAATCGATTTCGACCAGTTCCGAACGGGTTTCGGGCCGCACGCTGTTGGCGATGCGATTGATCCGTCCCGTAAAGGTTTGATTCGGAAAGCTACGAACCGAAAATTGAACCGGATTGCCCCGGCGAATATCACCCAGGTACGCTTCTGGAACCGCGATGCGCAGGCGTAGCCGGTCGAGTTGTTTGATTTTCAGCATGGGGACGCCGTTCTGCCCGCCCGGCCCGACAAAAGCACCCGGCGACAGGCGACGGTCGGTAATAACACCCGTGAAGGGAGCCGTAATTTTGAGATAACTCACCAGTTGCTGCACCGAACTATAATGGGCATTAGCCGCCACGACGCCCAGACTATCCGATATGGCTTTGGTTCGGGCCGTTTCCAGATCGACGGGCGAAATGGCTCCTAATGTGCGGCTGGTCCGCAGTACGCGCAGAAAAATGCCTTTACTGGCTCCGTAAACGGCTTCAGCGGCTTTCACTTTCGAATACGCTTCGGTCAGGTTGGCCGTCAGTTCGGGGGCTTCCAGCTCGGCCAGGACCTGCCCTTTCCTGACTTGATCACCAATATCGACGTGCAGCGCTTTGACGTAGCTACTAACGCGAGGGTACAGGTCCGTTTCGTAATAGCTTTCCAGCTCACCCGGCAGGTTTAGCTCCGATGCGGGCCGGGAAGCCGCCACCCGAATGGCTTCGTACCGAATTTCTTCCTCAACGGGCGCTTCGTCCATCCGGCTTTTTTCGGCGGATGAGTTACCGCACTGGCTCAACAGAAATCCCATACCGGTAATAAGCGCTACGTGCAAACCAAGGCGGAGAACAGAATATAGATGCATAATTTTGATCGGCTGGTTAGTAGGTAAGTGTGGTTTCGGTCGACTCAGCAGGTACTCTGGAATTACCATCGTAGACTGTACTGGTCGGATCATCCGGGTCAAGGGAGGGCGAATCGAACGCTGTTTTACGTTGTATGGCCGCAAAAACGACGGGTAGAATCAGCAGAGCCGCAATCGTCGAAAAAAACAGACCCCCAATCACGGCCCGACCCAGCGGAGCGGTTTGTTCGCCGGACTCACCCAGCCCACTGGCCATCGGAATCATCCCGGCAATCATGGCCAGGGCAGTCATTAAAATCGGTCTTAGCCGGGCGGCCCCCGCCACCCGCGCAGCCGCCCGGGCATCCCGGTACCGTAGCCGCAGGGATTCGGCGTTGGTCACCAGCAACAACGCATTCGCCACCGACACGCCCACTGACATGATAATGCCCATGTAGGATTGCAGATTCAGCGTCTGACCCGTTACTAAAAGCAGCGTGAGTGAGCCCGCCAGCACGGCCGGAATGCTAACCAGCACGACGCTGGCCACTTTAAAAGATTGATAGTTGGCCGCCAGCAACAGAAAGATTACGACAATGGCCAGCCCTAGTCCGAATTGCAGGCTGCTGAGTGTTTCCTGAAGCAGTTGCGCCAATCCCCGTAATTCAACCACGGAGCCTTTCGGTGGATCGCCAGCCGCTGCGATTGCCGCCTGTACATCCCGCGTGGCCGTGCCTAAATCCTGGTTATTGATGTTGGCCGATACGGTAATGATCCGCCGGGGACCAATGCGGTCGTATTGACCCGGCACGGTCGTGGGCGTAATCGTCGCTACGTCGCCAAGGGTGGGCCGCATTTGCCCTTTTACCAGGGGAATAGCCTGAATATCAGCCACCGATTTCATCTGATCCTGCTCTAACTGAATTTGCACCTGATAGGCAAATCCTTTCGATTGATCGAGCCATAGATTTTTCGCGGTGAAACGGCTGGACGACGTCGCGGCCACCAGCGATTTGGAAATCTCATCGGTACTCAGACCCAGTTGAGCGGCCCGCTCGCGGTCCACCTGAATCTTTACCGTCGGATAACTAAGCGGCTGGTTGATGCGCAGATCACGCAGGTACGGAATCTCGTGCAAACGGGCCAGCAATTTATTGGCGTAGTGCTGACCTTCTGTAAGGTCTTTGCCGCCCACCAATACTTCGATGGGCGTTTGGGCCCCCTGACTCATAATCTTATCGGTCAAATCGATGGGTTCAAACGACAACTGGACGTTGGGCATCTGCTGACGAACCCGCTGACGGATCTGTTCTTTCAGCGCGTCCATCGACTCGACCGGATACTCCTCCGAGAGATTAATTTGCAGAACGGCTTCGTGCGGCCCGGAGTTGAATACATACAGCGCACTGGTGCCGTAACTGGAGGGCGTCATCCCCACAAAGGCCGATGAAATAGACACATTTTTGGCTCCCACAATCGCATCAATCTGCTTAATCACCCGCTTGGTCAGCTCTTCCGTCCGTTCGATGCGTAGACCCTGTGGCCCCACGATCCGCAGCTGAAACTGGTGCGCGTGAGTTTGCCGGGGCATCATATCCTGGCCAATCTGGGTGAAGCCGACGCCGATCATGAGCGCACAAACCAATACATAAACGCTGATGACCAACGTTCGATGGCCCATCAATCTATCTAGCAACCGTAGATAGCCTAGCTTGAAGCGCTCAAAACCGGTTATTTTTTCGGGATGCTTTTCTTCGTATATTTCTTGCTGGGTTTCGGGCTGATGATTCAGATCGGGCAGGATGCTTAGCTCGTGTAGGCTGGCGTGTTGGTGGTTTTTGAGCCACCAGTTAGCCACTACCGGCACAAACACTTGCGAGAGTACATAGGAGACAATGATCGAAAAGCCAACCGATAGTGAGAGCGGTAGGAACATGCCCCGAGGTACGCCCGTCATCAGAAAAGCCGGGGCGAAAACGGCCAGAATACAGAGCGTAATGAGCAGCAGTGGAAACGACATTTCCTGACAGGCATCCAGAATAGCGCGGGCTTTGGGTTTTCCCATCTCCAGGTGCTGGTGAATGTTTTCAATCACCACCGTTGCCTGATCGACCAGAATGCCGATGGCCAGCGCCAGACCCGACAGGGTCATAATATTGATAGTCTGTCCCGTCAAGTTGAGCAGCAAAATAGCGCTCAGAATCGACACCGGAATCGTCAGAATAACAATCAGCGAACTGCGCCAGTCGCCCAGAAACAGCAGCACCATCAGGCCCGTCAAGATAGCGCCTAATCCTCCCTCAACGGCCAGACTATGCACGGCCTGCGTGACGTAGACCGACTGGTCAAATTCGTAGGTGAGCTGCACATCATCGGGCAGTAACGCTTTCATTTCGGTGAGTTTGGCTTTCAGCGCGCTCACAACGCTCATCGTAGAGGCATCGGCGCTTTTAGTGACCGGAATATAAACCGACCGTTTGCCGTTGACCAGCGCGTAGCCTACGGGTATGTCGGTGGCGTCTTCTATTGTTGCGACATCCCGCAGAAACACGGTTGGCCCAACCCCTTTCCGTAAGGGAATGTTCATAAACTCCCCTACTTTGTCGAGTACCGTATTACTGGGCGTCATGACGGTATAATCGCCCATCTGAACGCTACCCGCAGGAGAAATCTGGTTGTTTTTGACCACCGACTGCACAATTTCGTCAGGGGTCAACTCATAGCTGCGCATCCGTTCGGGATCGACTTTCACCACCACGGTTCGTTCGTTACCCCCGAATGGCGGAGGAGCGGATGCGCCTGGAATCTGTGAAAACAGGGGGCGAATACGGGTCGAGGCCAGATCCTGCATCTCGCCCAGCGATGCCCGGCGGCTGCTGAACACTAATTGGCCTACGGGCAGGCTCGACGCGTCGAATCGCACAACCGTGGGCGGCACGGTGCCGGGCGGCAGGTAGTTCATCACCCGACTCACCTGATTGGCTACTTCGCCCGATACCTGGGCCATATTAACGTCTTCGTAAAACGTACATTTCACTAGACACAGGCCCTGAATATTTTTCACCTCCACCGCTTTAATGCCCGATACGTAGAGCAACTGATTCTGGTACCGAGTCGCAATAAATCCCTCCATCTGAGCGGGGGTCATACCCCCGTAGGGCTGGGCAATGTAAATCGTGGGCAGGTTAAGCCGGGGAAAAATATCGACCGGAACCTGGAGCAGAGCCAGCACCGCAAACAGCACAACACCCGCCAGTGCGACGATCACCGTAATAGGTTTGGTTAAGGCAGCTTTGATCATGATCGTTTAGCGGGGAAGTTGTTGAAGGAAGGAATCTAAATCACCGACCGTAGCGGCCCGAAGCAGCAGCGCCCGCCAGACACTATTGGTCACCAGTGCCTGATCGACCTCAGCCCGGTTGAGCAGCGCACTCGTTTGGGTCAGCGCCTGAATATTGTCCAGACCCGATTCATAGCGGGCCTGCGATTGAATATACGCCTGCTGGGCGGCATCCAGTTGCAGAGGGGCCTGCTGGGCGCGGGCCTGCGCCAGTTGCAGCTGGAGAATGGCGTTTTGACTAGCGGCCTGAATCCCCAGTGCCTGCTGGTCGTAGGCTTGCTGACTGGCATTAACCCGTTCCTTTTGGGCCGACAGCGCATATTTAGTTCGCCATAAGTCGGTGGGCCGCCAGATGGCCGTCACCCCAAGTATATAATTATAAGATCGTAAGGGTAAGCCAGCACCCAGCGAAGGATCGATTCGGAACGTCCCGTCGGGCTGAGCCTGTTCACTGATGCCCGAGCCGCGTCCCTGAAGCGATCCCAGCACCGAAATGGAGGGTAGTGCCCCCGCCTTTAGCAAGGTTTCATTCGCCCGACCCAGTTCAATCGTCTTTTGGAAGACTCGTAATTGGGGGTGAAGGGCCGGATTGCTGCCGGGCGCCAGGGGCAGTTGAGGGAGCTGGTTATAAAACGCCATAGAGTCCAGTTGCGCGGTCGGATTGGGCTGACCAATCAATTCGGTTAACCGAAGTACCTGTTGCTGAGCTACCTGCTGACTCTCCAGCACTTGCAGCCGGGCCCGGGCCACTTCGGCATTGGCCACGGCACTGTCGATGCCTGGTCGTAGGCCACCCTCCGTACTGGCCCGAATGATCCGCTGAAGCTCCTGCGCCCGTTGAAGATTGGCGGTTTGGATGTCCACCGATTTTTTGGCATTCAGCGCTAACAGATAGGCGTCACAAACCCGTACCTGGTGAGTGAACAGTTCCCCTTCATAATCAGCGTTCGCCTGTTCAATCGCCAATCGGGCCTGACTCCGCCGGGCCTGCCGGCGACCAAACGTAATGGCTTCCCAATCCACGACCATCGACACCCCGCTGGTCCAGGTAGCCTGGTTATTAAATCCATCGGTCCGTACGCCCGATATCGGCAGCAGCAGCCCCCCATTGGACACGTAGGCTCCGCGAACCTGATTGGAGGTAGCATTCAAGGTCTGCGCCTGCACACCGGCCTGGGGCAACAGGGCCAGGTTCAACATCTGGGCATCGGCTTCGGCAGCCCGAATGGTGGCTTGTTTTCCGCGCAGGCTGGGGTAACTGGTCTGGGCCATTTCCAGTGCTTCAGGTAGCGTAATCCGGTTTGATGAACCAGCCGGATTGACGGCCGATTGTGCCAGACTTTGACCAGTCCAGCAACTAATCAAGTAAGGTAGTAGCCAAAAATATCGTTTATTTCCGCTGAGCATGCGCCTTTTCGATGAATAAGGTCAAAGCTACCGGCAGGAGATTAGAGCGAAATTAGAGCCAGATTAGATGTTATTAGAGAGTATTATACCCGATGCAACGGCAGGATGACTTCGGTGAGGGTGCCTCCACCGGGGCGCGGCCGTAGACGGAGCCGCCCCTGGTGCAGGGAAATAATGCGATGGGCCAGGGTCAACCCAATCCCGAACCCATCGATGGCCTGTACGTTAGACCCGCGGACCAATGGCAGTAACACCCGATCCTCTTCACCCGGCGTCAGGCCGATACCCCGGTCTTCGATGCGGACACGAACCCTTTCTTCGGTATCCATTTCCAGCAGCAGCGTAACGGGCTGCCCATCGGAGTATTTGGCCGCATTGTCCAACAGATTCAGCAGGGCTGTTTTGAGCAGGTACGCGTTACCCCATACCGTAACGGGCATTGGCTGTTCGAGGATACCATCGCTGAGTTGAACGGACAAGGCTTGCCCGACGCGTTGCTTGCCCAGGGTATCAGCCGCATCGAGCACCATGTCGACCAGTTCGAGGGGTTGGCGGTCGAGCTGCGCATCAACGCCATCAATGCGGGCCAGTTGCAGCAGACCATTGGCTAACGCAGTCAGTTTGTCCAGTTCACTAACCGCTTTAGCCATACCCCGCTTGATATTATCGGCGTCGCTGTCATACAAAATGGACGTTTCCAGCCAGCCCTTAATCGTCGTTAGCGGGGTGCGTAGTTCGTGCGAAGCCTGAGCAATAAAGGAACGTTGATTCTCTACCAGCCGCTCCTGCCGGGTGAGCAAGTCATTGAAGGCCTGGGCCAGTACGCCTACTTCGTCCTGCGGATTATCAGCCTGGAGCCGGAAGGGCAATGGACTGGCTGCGGGCGTATTAATCTGATCGATCAGGTTGTTGAGCGGTTTGAGGGCCTGCCGGGAAAAGACGTATCCCAGCAAAATCACCAGGCCAATAGCCACCACATTACCCCCGATAAACAGGTCGCGCAGATCCTTCTGGCGCTGATACCCATCCTGATCATAGGCGGTAGCAATGGCTACGTATTGCCGGCCATCGGGAGCGGGCGAGACACCCGCGTAGGTCAGCGCGACGCCATCTTTGGGGTAGGTATGGCCGGGACTCTTGTAGCTAAACCGAATCAGCCGCTCGCGCCGAACGCGCTGCCGAAATGCAGCCGAGGCCACAAAATCGTTGGCTGGCTGACTGGCATACATCAAACTGTCGGCGGGGGAATAAACAAACTCAACCTGCTCGGGCATGGACGTAATGACACTACCTGCCACCGCTCCTTTAAGTGTCAGCAATTGCTCGGTGACGCGGGCTTTGCGCGCCAGCCGGTCCTCAATGGATCGCTGGCGGAAATTGGCGTAGGTACTATAGACATAGACCGAAAAAATGAGCAGAATACTCGCCACCAGAGTGGAGAACCAGAGAATGAGCTTGTGTTTGATCTGCATAGCTAGCCGCGTAAAACGTAGCCCATGCCCACAATGGTATGCAACAGCTTCGGGCTGAACTCTTTATCGATTTTTTTGCGCAGGTAATTGATATACACCTCAATTACATTGGTATTGGTATCAAAATGCAGGTCCCACACTTTTTCAGCAATGTCGACCCGGCTCACGGTTCGTCCCTGATTGATCATCAGGTACTCCAGTAAGGCATATTCACGGGCCGTCAGGTCGATACGCTGACCCGCCCGGGTAACCGAATGCCCTTCGGTATCAAGTACCAGATCCGCTACTCGAAGTATTGTTTTCATACCCGTAAAGTCACTGTTTCGCCGGGCCAGTGCTTTGATCCGCAGCATCAGCTCACGAAATTCGAAGGGTTTCACCAGGTAGTCATCGGCCCCCGCCCCGAATCCATTTTCTTTATCGGGCAGACTATCCAGCGCCGTTAGTAGCATAATCGATTGGCGGGGCGAATCCCGCTTGATATAGCGACACAGCTCAAAGCCGTTGATATACGGCAGGTTAACATCCAGTACAATGACGTCGTAAGTATTGTTGTCCGCCAAACTCTTGCCGACCACGCCATCGTAAGCCAGATCAATTTCATAGCCTTCACTCTCTACCCCCTTACGAATGAACGAGGCCAGACTTACTTCGTCTTCAACAAGTAGGATCTTCATAAGGCTATAACTTGAGGGGTCATGCTGCGTAAGGACACCGTATTGTAAGAATTTAACAAAAGTAAACCACTTGCCCGTTAAAATTAGAAAGCAGTCCATGCATACGTGTGCTTGGCTGTTTACCCGCTCTCGCCAGTATTGATTGACAACGCTACTAGTCAGGTCTATCTTTTGAGAAATAACCTGATTCGTCGTAGCCAGGCGGGCAGTTGTATTTCAGTAGGTTGGCCACTCGATTTTAAGTTGCCGATTGGCTTCCCGGGTTCAGCCGCCAGGGCCTCTGATTTAGGGATGACTAATCGCTGGGAAGCGTATAAGCTTTGATGACCCGACATCAGAAAACTAATAACACAGGACACGGCTGCATAAGGCGCAACGGTCGCGCCAAACAACTCAATCGCCAGGATGCTCGACGCAATGGGTGTATTGGTTGTCCCGGCTAAAAGACTTACGAATCCGATAGCCGCGAACGTAGATTGGTCTGCCCCAACCAGGTCAGAAAAAAAGCTTCCCGCCGTAGCACCGATAAACAGGATCGGTGTAATGACACTGCCACTCCGGCTAATGCTTAAAGTAATAATCGTAAACAAAGCTTTAAGCAGAAACGCATACGGGCTCACCTGTAGCCCTTTGATGCAGTCTTCCATCAGATTCAGACCCAGCCCCAAGTAGTCCCGTGAAAACGTAAGGGTTAAGCCAACAAGAATAAGTCCGCCCAATAAGCCTTTCCAGGGTCGCCAGAGCGGAAGTGAATTGGTAAATGCTGTACTTTGCCGAATAGCCCGAATCAGGGTGTAGGCGCACAGGCCAAAAAAGAGCCCCCCCGCCAGAAGCTGAATGAAAAAGCCCTGACCAAAAGCCGGAATAAACGTCAGAGGATAGTAAAAGAAGGTGACACCCAGGGCCGACGAAACCTGATAGGCAGTAAGAGAAGCAATGAAGGCGGGTAGTAACACGTCATAAAAAATAACCCCAACGGCCAGCACCTCGATCCCAAATAAAGCCCCCGCCATGGGCGCGCCGAAGACACAGGCAAATCCAGCGCAAAAGCCGCAGAGGACCATCTTCCGGCGATCAGCATCATCGACTCGAAACAGGTTGGCGCACACGCTGCCGATGCCCGCCCCAATCTGGGCGCAGGGGCTTTCTTTTCCCGCCGAGCCCCCCGTGGCCAGTATCAGGACCACATTAACGACTTTCGTTGGGATAAAACTACCCTCCAGTTTACCGTAGTGTTTATTGATTGCGTCAATCAGGGTATCGGTTCCCAAGTGTCTTTTCAGAACGAACTGGCTGAGCAGATTGGCGAGAAAAAAACTCAGCGGCAACAGATAAAAAATCCGTTGGTAGTGATTGCTTTGCTCAATGACGTAGTGAAGAAAGAGAATAAATCCCGACGCGACAAAACCAACCAGACAACCGATGAGGCTGGCAATAAATAGCCATTTAAGGACTGTAAAAAAAAGGATCAGTTCATCATTGACGCGCATCAGGATGTAAACTTGAGAATGACATCCTCAGTTTAATGGGATTCAGGGAAGCTGAGTTTTCTTTACTTATAGTGCGTATAGTGTGAAAGCTGACTGGACGTTCCTATTGTTTTTGTATATGCAGTCAACTTACCTAGTATTAGAATTAGCTAGCCAACCATTTTTTTAGTTAAAATCCGTATAGTAAAAGGAAGGAAGGTGCCTTTGTTAAATAAAGAAACGTGTAGACTATCAATTAAATAAAGTCTTAATTATTGCAAAGGGAACCGTCCATGAAAACGTCGGTTTCTCACTCAGGCCAAGGCAAGCGACAATTACTCGTAAATGTCGCACAAACTCATCGCCACGATGAGAACAAGCAGTTGATTAGTGAGACGGCAATTTGAGATTGCTACTAATGTCCGGGTAGAACTTCTGGGAGGGAGATAGGCTGTTTGGGGAAAACGGGCGTTAAATAAGAGGGTGATAGACATTTAGCCCTGGTTGTTAACTTTTTGAAAGGCGCGTAAAATAACAAATGATAACTTAGGGGTCTGACCTTCATCGACTACCTATGTCTAGTTCGCTTCGTTGCGCTATCGTTGAAGACGAACCTCTGGCTCAGCAACTGCTTCAAAAATACATTCGCCGAATTTCATCGCTGGAACTGGTAGCTACCTTCGATGATGCGGTGGTTGCCTTTGAGCAACTATCCACCATTCGACCAGATTTGATTTGCCTCGACATCAATATGCCCGAAATGACGGGCCTGGAATTACTGCGGGCGTATGCGGCTCCACGACCGGCGTTTGTGCTAACAACGGCCGATCCCAACCACGCCCTCGAAGGATTTGATCTGGGCGTAACCGACTACTTGCTTAAACCAATTACTTTCGATCGCTTCCTCAAAGCGATTGACCGAGTTCAGGAAAAAGTGGCGGGGCAACGCAATGAATTGATACCTACCGCTTACCCCCCTACATCAACCAATACCCTCGCCCAGGCCATTTTAGTTGGGCCAATGGCGGAGTTTATATACTTGAAAACCGATAAAAAACTTGAGCAGATTCAAGTTGACGAGATCGTATTGGTCGAAGCGCTGGGCGATTACCTGAAGGTCTTTCGTTTAGATCGCTACGTGGTGACGCACTTGACCATGACAAAACTGGCCGACCGTTTACCCGCGGATTGCTTCCTTCGGATTAACCGCTCCTATCTGGTCCAGCTTCGGCACATTAAAACACTTGACGGTAACTCAGTCATCCTATCGACGGGATGTACTCTGACCATTGGACCCAACTACCGCGATATGGTAAAAGATCGGATTCGACAATGGTTAGTGCATTAAAGCATGAATGGGATGCCCTTTGTAAAAATCGGCATCCCATTCATTATAGGCTGCTTACTTAATAAATTGAGCGGCTTTCGTATCCCGGATAAATAGATACGCGTCGAACAGCTCGCTCACCGGATGACTTTTATCGTGGGTACTTTTGCCACTCTTTGGGCCGTAACCAACCGCTCGATAGGTCAGGTTGGTAGATTCCTTTGGCCATTTTGCCAGGTCCATGTAGAAAGCGGGAGCACTGGCCTGTGCCAATTGGCCTTCCCATAGGCTGTCAGCGGGTATGGCCAAGGAAACGGTCTTCATCTGGCTGGCGTGGGTGATAAAGCGGTCATCGGTAGCGGCAAATGTGCCTGTTGCAGTGCCCGTTCCCAACGCAAAATACTGACCAGGGTACATTTGCTCAATATAGCCGCCTGTTCCGCCAACTGCGCCATCATAAATGGACGTATGGGCAACGTGAAAATCGTGAGCCCAGATAATGACCTTGTCTTCAGGCTTGTGCAAAAAACGCGTGGCCATTACCGCCATACAACTATCTCGATCAAACGACCCTATTTTTTTGGTGATATACGTATAAGGGCCTGCTAACTGAAGGAAAATATTTTTGGCCATATTCATCGCGACATCCCGTTGCTGAGTGGATAGGGGCAAACGGGCCAATATGGGTTCCAGTTTTTTAATGGTCTCGTATCCCTGAACCAAATTAGCATTGGATACCGAATCGGGAATAGCAAAATCTTTCCGATTAGCATTATACCAGATTGAGTCGCGGGTAACGGCCAGTTTAACTAATAATTGGGTTAGGTTGTCGGTTTCAGCATGCTGAAACCGACGAGTGAGTTCCTGTAACACCCTGGCATCGTTGCTCATAAACATGGCATCCATACCGCCAAACGTAACCGGCTTCTTGGCGCTCCGATTGTGCGTTTGTATCCAGCTCAGCAATTCCTTAACCTCCTGATTGCGCCAGATCGCCAGCAGATACTGCTTCATGAGCGCATCAAGCTCGGAAGCAGAAGCCCGTGGCATCGCCTGATTAAGCCGATACGAATCCGCATAATCATTCTCGAAAACAACCTGATTGAACCCTTTTTCCTCTACTAGAATTTTGGTGATCCAGTACCGGATTTTGTAGAATTCGCTAGTACCGTGCGTTCCTTCACCTAATCCGACCAATTTTTTCGCGGCCATCTGGTTAATAAGCGGCATCATCTGCTGACGGAAGTGGTCAAAATTATCCAGATCGAGCGTCACCGCCTGGTCACCCAAAACAGTAATCGTTTCAGTCTGTTGCCGGGTTGTCACAGGTTTCGGGCCTGCTGAAGCCCGGTTGACCTGACTGTTTGGTTTGATCGGTTGAGCCATGGTCCAGGCCGTTACCAGGGTCAGCAAGAAAATGAGTAGCGTTTTCATAACGAGACTTAGGTCTGTTGATTGATGACACAAACCTAGTCTTGGCGGTCTCCCTGGCACGAGTTTATTCGGTGAAGTAGCCCGTATATTCGACCAAGCGTTTAGGGCTGGTTTCACCGAAATAAATCGCCTGTTCATCGAAAATCTGGTGGCGGGCAGGTATAGATCGCGATTTTTGGTTATGTATTCATTGATAAATTCACCGTTTCTGAACCCTGGGCCAATCCGTCAGATTGCTCGGCGGCTGTTGCCGGTACTCATCCTTTATTTTCTGCTCAGTAGCGATGGACCGCTGTTGGGTCTGATCGAGCGGTACGGGCGCGTAGGCCGGTATATGCTCTATCTGCAATTGGTTTTGCCGTCGAGCATTTTTTACGGATTTGGGTATTGGCTGTTTCACCGGTTCTTGTACCAGTTCCGGCCGTTCCCCTTGCTAGCCGTAATCCTGTTGACCTACGCGCTAGTGTATATCACCAATTATGCGAGCTTCATCTGGCTTCACCAGACGGTTGGCTTTCCAGCGAGATACAGTAATCAGTCGGATATGGCTGACCAATGGCGATTGATGGTCGCACACGGTCCGATAGGCCTCTTCAAAAGTCCACCCTTATTCATCTGGAATTTTACGATGTCGTTTGCTTATCCATCGCTATTACTGGCCTTCAAAGGATTATACGATAATCGCTCGGCGCAGCTGCAGAATGCGCAACTCCAGCAACAGAATACGCAGCTTGAATTCAATTATCTCAAAAGTCAAGTCAATCCGCATTTTCTGTTCAATACGCTGAACAGCATTTATGCGTTAACCGAGGAGGACAATCCACAAGCAGCCCTGCTGGTGCACCAATTATCCGGGTTGATGCGGTATACGCTCTACGAAACGGGCGGGGCGTTTGTCGCACTTCACAAGGAGTTTCAGTTCATTCGAGACTACGTATCACTGGAACAAACCCGGGCGACAAAACGGCTTGCGCTTAGTCTGGAGCTGCCTGATCGGGTAGACGAGAATTTGCAAATTGCCCCGTTCATTCTCATCACGTTTGTGGAGAATGCTTTTAAGCACGGCCTGGCCAGGAGCAGTCAGCGAACGTGGATACGGACACGTGTGCATCTACAGGCAACCACCCTACACCTGGAGGTGAGCAATAGCCAACCGACGACCGCTGATGCTACGTCAGGCGGATTAAGCCTGAGTAATGTTGGCAAACGGCTTGCCTTACTTTACCCAGACCACCGCTTATCAATTACTCGCAAACCGGCGGAATATACCGTTCAGTTGGTGCTATCGTTAGGCACAATAGCCAAGTCTTATTAAACGCTCCCACACGAGACGATTACGTGTCAATAATTTGGGCGTTTAAAAAGACCCGTGCTTGTACAAAAAAGTACCGACGCCATTGTTTGTTAATCAAATAGACAGTGCTGCCAGAGGCCAAGGCTAACCCTTCACTAGGTTAAACAATCACTTATCTACACCTCAAATCAAGTCAATACAGTAGGGGCTGCTCAACAGGCCACTACACTATTTGGCAACAGCCATTACATCTTTAGCTTAACCACTGGGTTGACCCCAACAGCCCCTATAAGTTGACCACAAACCGTAACGCTAACGATCACCAGGGAAATTGCCAGGGCTATCACGAACGGAAAGACACTAACCTCAATGTGATAGGCGAAGCTTTCTAACCAGGTATCGGCCACTAGCCAGGAGAGGGGCCACGCCACCCCGTTGGCCAGCAAAACCATATAGAAAAATGGCTTACTTAACGGTAGGACTAACTGCTGGCCTTTGGCACCGAACACCTTTCGAATCGCAATCTCCTTCATGCGGTAGCGAATCGACTGGGCGGCTAAGGCGAAAAGACCCAGCGAGGCAATGAATATAGCCAACGTCGAAAAACCACTTAGCACGGCTTGTAGCTGTTCCTGTTTTCGAAAGAGGTGTCCATATAACTCGTCCAGAAAATGATAATTAAAGTTATCCCCATCCAGTTTATTGATACTACGCCACTGATGCTGTAAAGTGGCTAACAAAGGGACCATAGCCTTACTGTCAGTCTGGATCATAATTTGAGTTTTAGTCACTCCAGGCGCAGCGCTCATAACATAGATCATGGGCTGAATACCTGATTCAAACCCCTGCTCGTTGACGTCAGCCGCCACACCAATTATTCGGTAGTTACCAGCAGCACCTTTCAACGTTGTACCAATCGGATTTTTTAAACCCATTGCCTTGGCGGCCGTCTCATTGATGACAGCACTGGCTGAATCGACGGCAAAAGATGAAGCAAAAGACTGCCCCTCTTTTAGCGCAATCGTCAAGGTTTCGAAGTAGTGGTAACCAACGGCGACGGTCTGCATCGCATACGCCTTATGATCCAGGATATATTCATACGTGGCGGGCAGGATGCCACCCGGCACATTCGAGGCCACGGTTACGTTTTTTACCCCCGGTAGCGCTCTAATTTGGTTACTGACGGTTTCAAATTGGCTAGGCTGGTTATAAATACCCATATTATCTATGTAAACAACCTGCTTAGCGGTAAAGCCTGGATTTTCAGATCTCATAAACGAAATCTGCTCATGAATGACCATCAGAAGGATGGCAAACCCGATGGCAAACGTAAATTGAAACAGGATTAGTGAACTTCGTATTCGAGTGAGCGACCCAACGTTCGTCAACGGACTACCTCTCAGCACAGCCGCTGGCGAAACCCCCGCCATCAACAGCGCAGGATAAATACCGGCAATTGCGGTTAGAACCAGCAATGTCAATGTTAGCTGCCCCAGTATGGTCAGATTTAATCCAGAGAACAACAGGTTACTAGCCAACAACTGATTAACGTACGGTAAACCGAGCTGTACGATGCCTAACGAAATGAGCAATGCAAAACAGCATTGAATAAATATTTCTATTAGAAATTGGCCGATAATCTGCCGGCGACTGATGCCGTTTACTTTTTTGACACCGACTTCTTTTGCGCGCCTGGCCGCTTGAGCAATGTAAAGATTGGTAAAATTTACGCCTGAAATAATCAGGATGGTAATGGCTAATAGGGCCAGGCCTTTTATCATCTGGTCATTCACCGCAGAGCCGTAGTGGGGTTTCAAGTGCAGGTTGGCCAAGGGGTCTAGATAAATCGTTGCTTTTGATAAGCGTAAGGCTTCTTTCGCTACTTGGCTGGTATCGGCTGAAGCCGCTTCCCGGTAGACTTTATCTATTTTTTGGGCTAACAAACGAATGTCTGTATTAGGTCTTACCAGGACGTAAGTTTGATAAATCTGGCTGGTAAAGCTCTGGTCTTTCCCCTGGGTAATGTCATCGCTGAAACCAATACAGTCGAAGCTTAGATTCGTGTTGCCGAGTGGCTCTTGAGCCACACCACTAATCATCAGGGAGATTCCCGATTTTGATAGCATCGTCACGGTCTTATTATGAACAGTCCTATCGTCGGGAAAAAGTACATCTGCCGTTCGCTTTGAGAGTAGTGTTGTTGGCGTACCGCTAGTCGTATTTAGATTGAAATCTTTGGGCTTGATTCCTAGTATTTTAGCAATTGAGTAATCCGCACCTACCCACTTTTTAATCAGGTACTTTCCCGAAGCGGTATAAAACGGAATTTGAAATAAAGCGGTATTGATTCGTCCTGTTTCTTCTATTTCGGGACACTGGTTTTTTATAGCGGCCGCTAATTTGCCAGGCGTATAGGGAGAAGGCCCGTTAGGCAGTTCGCGTTCGACCAAAAAGATACGACCAATCTGATCATTCCATTGGTCGTAGCTAGTCTCCTGATCAACGTATAGGGTGACGAAGATAAAGGCGGCTAAGCCCAGCGACAAGCCCGTAATATTTAGGAAATTGTACCATTTTTCCTTTAAAAAAGTGCGGGCCGCAATTTTTATGTCCAGCTTGTGCATGATATTCTTATACCTACTTGTGTGATAAAAGGAACTAGCAACTCAGCGTAGTCAAGAGCCAATAGCTCTTCCTTGGGGTCAATCATTTATCAGGATGGTTCTGGCTATTTAGCCATAACTAACCGTTTTTAGCCGATTGGTCATTGAAAACACACAAACCGCTATTTCACTAAAGGTTTAGCACCTGCTACTATACCGTACTTATTGCTTCTTTAACTGGACTATCGATTAAATTCTTGGCTAACTCAATCCGTTACACACCGCTTGCCAATCCCAAATTGATCCTGCCATTCTTATTCGTTCCTGCGATTACTTGTTGAGAACCAATAGGGTCTCCACTTCTTGGCTGATCGGCTACGCCAAGCGGCTTCCGCAGTCCGTGTGTTGTTCGATTATCGGTATTCCCTGGGTGTACCACGTGTACCTGGTACAAAAGAAAATTTAAGGTTCTAAACGGGGAAGCCTGAAAAGGTCACCTTGCAGGCCATTCAAAAAGGGGAATCGATCCGAGTCGATAACGTGACTACTCGCAAAGCAAATGTCAAGCTACCGAACTGGCCATACTTTACCGGAGTAAAGGAATGACCTAGGCTGAAATTGCGGAAAAGCTCAGCCAAACCCATGAT
This sequence comes from Spirosoma agri, assembly GCF_010747415.1. Classification (NCBI taxonomy): domain Bacteria; kingdom Pseudomonadati; phylum Bacteroidota; class Cytophagia; order Cytophagales; family Cytophagaceae; genus Spirosoma; species Spirosoma agri. Next base: position 73,806 of record NZ_JAAGNZ010000008.1, read on the forward strand.
CAAACCAGAAGAAGCAAGCACGTTGAAGGGAAAGCAGCATTTTCGGCTATTGAAACAGATTTCCACGGCTAAAACGCTGCATTGACTTTCCAGACAGACGTTAGTCAATTCTAGTCGCCGTGCGATCACAAAGCGGTAGCCATTGATCCTGTGGTTTCCATTCCCAAACAATCAGTTGCTTGCGGTTATCCTCACTAAATTCGATGCGGGCCCGTTCGTGTTCACCGAAAAAAGTCCGGCTGTTGCCCTCAGCTGAAACATCATAATGCCGGTAAAAACCGTGATTCTCAAAAGAGCGGGCAAAATAGTGTCCCGTTTGCGGGTCAACGCCCATCACACTTAACGTGTCGAAAACCTCCCCACCCGGACGCGCCTGCTCATCCTGGACCAAAAAGAATGCACCAGTATACCAGCGTCCTGTGTGGGTGCTTGTCCACGGCACTCCGTTGCGTTTTGGGTCATCAACCGGCTGCTGGGTTCCGCCATAAGCGGTTCCTTGCGCTTTCTACTCGCCTAAAAGATGGATAAGGCTTCGTGTCTTGTTCCTCTGGTTGCGGGCCGTTCGGAATCATAACTACTCACAGTATTCTCCTTTAGCTGTTAATTATTTAGCGTAACTAATTAGTGAAAGTTGAATTTGGTAGCCCGCAGGAGATAGAAAAACGACATCAATCTACTAAAAATCAGCCATTAGTTTTAACGCCTTATTCTATTCCTATGGAGGACCAGTTAGGTTGCAGTTATTGCGAGACAGAAGAAATGATCCTTTGAATCTGCGTAGGGGTTACAGACCGGTAACAGTCGTTGATGGTTCGTAATTCGTAACGTGTCATCTCCGCCCGGCTACTTTAGTCAAACTTATCAATTGTATTGAGTGATAATAGTGCAGTAAATCGGTCTTATTTTTGGTTTTACAGGGCTTAAACGACCGTTCAACGAGTGTAAAACAACCCATTTTTACCCCTACTTTTGGGTGATTCCACTTGTTGAATTCAAGGCCGGCTATAAATCCTGAACGAAACGATCAAGGAACAACACCTACCGCGATGGCAAAGAAACAGAACTCCACAACTAGCAGTACCGGACTGGCTAAGTATGTCGCTTACTACCGGGTATCGACCAGGGCGCAGGGTGATTCAGGCTTAGGCTTGGAAGGGCAACGCTACGCAGTAGCTAACTTCGTCAAAGAATCGGACCGCAGAGCGGCTATCGTTGCCGAATACACCGAAGTCGAATCTGGAAAGAACAATCAACGGGTTCAGCTGACAGCGGCTATTGATCGGGCAAAGAAAGAGGGCGCGGTGCTGGTCATTGCCAAACTTGATCGACTGAGCCGGAACGCTTCGTTCATATTCACGCTGAGGGATTCGGGGGTCAACTTTCAATGTGTCGATATGCCCGATGCCAATACTCTGACCATCGGAATCTTTGCAACACTAGCCCAGCACGAGCGGGAACTGATCAGCAGTCGGACCAAAGCCGCGTTGCAGGCTAAAATTGCGAAAGGGGCAATACTTGGTAAGCCCGAAAACTTGACGCCCTAAGCCCAGCAAAAAGGAGTTGACGCTATTAACGTCAAAGCGGCCACGAATGAAAACAATCAGCGGGCTGTGTTGACGATTAAGAGTTACATCTCCCGGCAGAAGACTTTGCAACAAGTTGAATACGAGTGGCTTTCGTACTACCAAGGGTTGTTTCTTTCAGCGGGTTCATAGCCAGCGCTTACTCGCCAAACTAACGTGGGCTTTGTCAAGGAACCCAAAATACCCAGCTCGTACGCGGCATGGCCCCTTACTGCTTAAATTAATAGGTCTTTACGCTAGTCACCTTTTATAAGCGGAACTTTAGGCTGGCGGTAGAGACGAATCAGCCCCCAAACTAAACCCATCAGGGCTATCACGACAACGGCGGCTAGTTCATGCTTACGCAGATCCGTGACCAGTACTTCCAATCCCTGAGCGATCGTGTTACCTGCCAAGGCGATAACCAGGGCCCAGATCAGCGCGCCCACCCCGTTCAGTAGCGTGAACTGACGGGCGGGGTAGGCTGATGTTCCAATGGCGACCGGAATCAGAGTCCGTAAGCCCAGCAGCGCGCGAAACCCCAGCACTAAGCTATTGCCGTAACGTTGTAGCATGGTGTCTACCCGAACCAGACGCGATTGCCAGGCTGGGCGACGGTTAAGTAAAGCGGTGCCAAAGCGATCGCCGAGCACAAACCAAATCTGGGCCATTGTAAAGGAGGCTAGGGCGGCCAGACCGATCACCACGGGCAGGGAGAAGTAGCCTCGGTGGGCTAGATAAGCGGCCAGGATCAGGAATGCCTCACCTTCCAGTAGTACACCAACAAACAGGATCGGGTAGCCGTACGTAATAATTAAGGACTCAAGATGCATGGGTAGGAGAAAAAACGGGTCAGTCTAAGGCAAGAACTGACTAGTGGCGTCTTTGTTTCTAGCTGGTGACCAGGTGATTTACGGGTGTTGGTCTCCTGGTCACTGGCTCTTCGATATGGCCTTTTTTAGGTAGACGTTTGTAAAATACCATAAACACACTACATGCTTTCCGCTAACCTATGGATGTATCACAAACTCAAGTTACTATTGAAAATTAGACAGCGCGGCTGCCGCATTGATTCTTGACCAGATCGCCGGAGCGGATAACAAGTTGAGAATGTTAGATAAGCTGATAGGTTACTTTCGATGGTACCAATCGGCTGTCCTAGTAAAATGGGCATTTCGTGAAACGCTTGGTGACTACTTTTGCTCCAGGCCCTTTAGCGTATGCTGCTGATTTATGCATACAGTAAAGCGGCAAGCCTACGTATAGTTTACAGCTAGTTTACAGCGAAATAAAAAATAGAATTTGATTTCCTTCAAACGAAAGGTCGTCGAAGTGTTTCGAACGGAGATCATACAGCCAGCCCTATTTACACCACCCTAGTACCCAGTTGAGACGATTGAATCGACACAGGGCAGCCTGTGTATTACCTTAAGCACCGACTATTTAGTCCCTTGCACTCCCACAAAGTTCGGCCTTCTACCTTCCAACGTTGCCGAGCCCGCTCGTCGAAGTGTAACCAATCCCAAAATATCGAGTAGGATTTTCGATGATTTTCACACGGAAGGGTGCTTCGGCTGCCGATCGGTACAAGAGGGATCGGGTACCATCTGTCGGGCCGTCGTCACAAACAATAAGTTCACCGGATTAGTAATTAAGTTAAACATATATTGAAAATTAATGTCTTATAAGAGCGCTCTTACGAAAGTCAGACAAGGCAGGTGACTTTCACAACGAGTTGACCGCTGAGTTACTGACGCCTACAAACCCCCTCATCCTGAATTTGCCCAATGTATACAATTGCCAGCTAACAAAAACTAGAGCAGAACCGCAGGGCCAGTTAGCGCATCACAATCATGGTGTCAAAGCTGACCATCACCGACTCCAATCTGCTTACAACCAGATAAAACCCAGCCAACGGCGGGGTCGGCGCCGGAAGTGAGTCCGTTTAAATTGCTGCTGACGCTTATTGTACCGATAATAGTAGTCGCCCACACGCAGCGTTTCCCGGCCTGTAGTAACGGCCGGGTCCAGGTCATCATCCAGCGTGTGCAGGCTACCCTTCGTTTGACGGGCAATTTGGTCAAAATCAGCTTGAAACGGACGTTCAACGGTGCCCCCCGTGGTGCCGCACAAAATAACATGGACAGGATGGGTAACACGACCTAACTCGGCCATGTCCTTTACCCAACTTAGGTTATCAGCCACCAGAATCAGGTGACGAGCTCGCGGAAACGTTTGTTGAGCCACCAGAAGGGCTTCGACATCGTTCTCCGCATCGTCTTTATTGCGAACGGTGTTGCGGGCAGCCGCTACTAACGGCCACAAGAGCGTCTCGGGCCGGGGATTCGCCACGATGTACATCTGTCCCGGTGGGCCGCCCGGTCGGGTTTGCTGCCCCAGGCTATCGCAGTCGGTAAAAAGCACTAGGCCAAGCGGTCCAGATCGCACCACCTGACGCCGTAACCAGCTCACAATCTGCGTTGAATAGGGGTACATGCTGGTAGTTAGATCGCAGACAATGACCGCGTCTGGCCAGTGGGCCAAGTTCCTCTCCAACACCCGGTAACTGGTCGAATCATCCCCGAACTGGCCGGTAGTTACCTGTTCAATAATGGCGCTTTCTTCCCGACTCCAGGATAGCGTTTTATACCGGCGCATCAGGTCGACGGATAGGGTCTGCCCCCGTAGCAGCACCGGGGGTAGGGGGTATATAGCAGCAACCCGACGATCAGGTAGACCAAGATCGCGATGGGGCTGCCGCTTGGTTCGCCTGTCGCTTTTCCTGAGTGGCTGTCTGGTCGGTCGGTCGGTCGACACAATGGGAGGCAAAGGAGCGGGGACCAAACGTGGGGAAAGGGTTACTGGCGCAGGGAGGACCTTGTGCGTTGATGGAGTGACGTTATCACCTGACCCTATTAGCCAGCCTATAACGCCCAGACCGACAAGGATACTACCCAGGAGCAGCCCGCCCCGACGCCAGCATCGTTGACGTAGCCGACCTTGTAACCGCCCCCACTCAGCCGGTTCATCAGTGGGCTGGTAATCCGCTAGTTGCTGGCGGACCCAGTCATGCAACGGTTTATCGTCGGGTTGGTTCATGGGTTGGTTTGGCTTGATCGGTTAGCGCCAGTCGCAGCCGACGGTTGGCTTCACTCAAGTGGGCACGGGACGTACTGACAGCCAGCCCCAACTGACCGGCGATTTCCTGATGCGAGTAGCCGTCCAGTACATACAAACTAAACACTAATCGATACGGTAGGGGTAGCTCTTGCAACAACCGGATAATATCTTCGGCCGAAAGCGTAGCCAGTATTTGCTCTTCGTTCAGATACGGCTCCAGCGGTTCTTCACCCGCTGGTAAGGCCGTTAACAGCAGCTCGCGCCGACGCCGAACCCGGTAATAGTCCAGCGCGGTATTGACCATAATTCGTCGCAACCAGGCCCGCAGAGCCGATTCCTGCTGTAAGCTTTCCAGTTTATTCAACGCCTTCATAAACCCGTCGTTCAGGATTTCGCGCGCGTCCTCCCGATCATTGGCATAAACCAGACACACCGACAGCGCATACCCGTAGTAACGTTCGTAAAAGGAACGCTGAGCGGCCTGGCTACCACGCCGGCAATCGTTGAGCAGCTGTGCTAGTTGTGAGTCGGTCACCCGCCTTAAGCTTAATTACACTTGGTGTAGGTATACACCGTGATCATCACATCTGGTTGCTGTGTACCACTGGCCGAATTGGTCGTTGTGGCCGTGGACCTGGTTACGTACCCCTGGTCGTTGAGCACATGAACCGTAGTGGTTCGATTTGACTGGTATACCGTGTTATTCTGCTGTCGATTGATCTGAAACTGGCGATAGTCAGTGGCTAACCCCGGTTCACCGTAGGGCGGCCGAGTCCGGGGATGTCCTTTGAAAGCCGGTAGGCTTTGCTCAGCGGTAAGCCCCGCCTGCCAGGTCTGCGTATAATAGCTGCTTACTGTATCATTGATCAGTTCACGGTGCTCGATTGGCCGACGCTGCTCATCGTACTGACGTAGCTGCGTCAGATTGTGAACCGTATTGGCTGGTCCCTCGGTACCGGGGAAAAACGCTTTGGTAATGAGTCCGTTAGTCACTGTAAACTGGTTTGGATTGCTAGAATAGGATGTCATCAGGCCATTCTGGTAAGTGATCGGCTGATTTTGGTCAACAGTCTGGCGCACGAGCTGCCCCGATGCGTCATAGTCGTACTGGCAATGGCTGACGTTACGCTGTTGCTGCGTACCACTATTGGTGGTTGAACTGGTTAAGTCCGTCAGTTGATAGCTGACCAGACGACCATTGCTATAGGTGTACTCCGTCGTTGCTGCGTATTGATAGTCGGTAGTTCGGTTAGCAACGATTGACTGGTCCTGGGTGAGCAGTTGCTTTCGGATCAGAAAGTTGTTGGCATCATAGCTGAAGGTCTCGGTTGTAGCAGACGATTGACTAGCCATCGTTCCGCTTTGATACCGGCTGGTTTTCGTTATCCGCAGCAGATTATCGGCCGCATCGTAGGCATACTGGGTCTGGCTTGTTCCCTCGGTATTTGCGTTCTTAACTGTGCTGACAATCTGCTGGATACGACAGGTATTCTGACCGGAATCGACTCCGTCTGCCGGAGGTGAACATCGGCTGTTAAGCAGGCTAACCATCAGGCAGATCAGCAACAGGCAAGGGGTAAACGGGGTCGTTTTCATAGGCCGTTAAGAGTCAGGCTTAGATCGAGCTAAGCCGTTTTCTTCTAGACGACTCGCTCGCTAAAAACGCTGGCAACAAGGCAACTTTTTTTCACAGGGGTTGGGTAGCCAGTTCTACGACGACCTACTCCTACACTGCCCGGTCAGCAGACCTTGTTCGCTGGTAGCTGTTTTGGGGAACGGTTAATCGAATCGCCCATGCAGGGTGGCAGAGTGATAACCCATTTGGGGTACGCATAAAAAATCTTAACCTGTGTAAATAGCCTAGTGGTGGAATAGTTACACATGTCTTAAAGAAACGCTCCTTGATGAGACGGCTTACCATATCTCATGTTGAAGAATCTTTTTAAAGCTAAGTAGACACCTACTCAAGATTCTGGGTAATTGAGATTACAGTCGCAGTACTTAGTGAGCTTGTATCATACTGAAAGTTGAAAACAAATATATGAGCTATAGATTCTTTTCTATAGCTCATATATTTGTTAATATTGAGCTATAGAAAAGAATCTATAGCTCATGAAATGGATTTGGCAGCTACCGCAGTGGCCACAGTTCACATTTGATTTAACAAAGTTTACCCACTTTGAGAGGGAATTTCATCGGAATGCAGGGGTGATCATCGGATCATTAGCTGCAGTTTCTGCCGATGAAGTCAATGAATTACGGGTAACTTTACTAAGTGATGAAGCACTTGACACCTCAAAAATTGAAGGAGAGATCTTAGACCGGGACTCCGTTCAGTCATCGATTCGCAAACAGTTAGGCTTACAAACGGATGGGAGAAGAGCGGGTCCAAAAGAAACAGGTGTTGCTCAGATGATGGTTGACGTAGTCAAAAGCTATCAGGAGCCACTTACCCGAGAACGTCTTTTTTTGTGGCATAAAATGATCATGAATGGCCGAATTGATCTAGAAACGATTGGCGGTTACAGGACCCATGCCGACCCCATGCAAATCGTATCAGGTCGTTTAGACATGCCTAAGGTATTCTATGAAGCTCCTCCATCCGATCGTGTAGACGTGGAGATGAATCAATACATCGATTGGTTTAATCGGGCATTTGAAGCACAAATACCAACGGTTATTCATGCGGGTATAGCCCATTTATATTTTGAATTGATCCATCCCTTTGAGGATGGAAATGGGCGCATAGGCCGTATCATTGCCGAGAAAGCACTGGCCATCGGGGCCAGACAAACGTTGATTACCTCCTTATCCAGTACGATCGAGCGAGACAAAAAAGCCTATTACCAGGCTTTAGAGCAGGCAAATACCTCTTTGGACATCACGGAATGGCTGATCTATTTTTCCAAAAAGATTCTGGAAGCCCAAGTTTATGTTCAGGAAATGATAACTTTTATTGTCGACAAGGCTCGGTACTTTGAAACCTACAGTGCCCAGTTGAATGATCGACAGGCTAAAGTAGCGTTACGTTTATTCCAGGAAGGGCTATCTGGCTTCAAAGGAGGCTTAAGCGCTGAAAACTATATTCGTATTACCAAAACCTCAAGAGCTACAGCCACCCGGGATCTAGCCGAGATGGTTGACATCGGTGCCTTAAAGAAGCAAGGAAAGCTACGACATACACGCTATTATCTTCCTTTACAGGACGTAGCTGAAAAAGAGCCATAGCTTTAGCTGGTAGACCAGTATTCTTTAGTCGATACCCTTACACAATGGTTTAAATGGGGTAGCGGACCTTAAGTTAGTCGGTACAGATCAAACAGCCATCACAAAATAGAACCGTCTCACAAAAGCACCTCACAATGGGCTGAGGAGTTTTGTATAAATCTGCTTCTTCTATGGGGCGATGGCAGATCGTTATTTGAAAAGATGCAACCAACTAATCACTAATCGCATCTCCTTAAAAACAATCTACATCAGTGCCTACTATTGTGGCAGATTGACCGACGGTTGGCCGCTGCGGTTCGAATACTTTTTTGCTATGCCCGTGTCTCAACGGCACTCGCTAAAAGAGCTCTTTACGCTGGTCGATGATTTTCAAAGCAAAGGCATCGGATTTCGCAGTCTGAATGATACCGTGCCACGGTGGCTATTGATACTACCACTGCGCAAGGTCGGTTAGTGTTCAACCTATTTACGTCACTAGCTGATTTTGAGCGCGATCTGATTTGTGAACGTACCAAAGCGGATTTGGCCGCAGCACGTGCCAGGGGACGAGTAGGCGGACGCCCGAAAGGACTCTCTGCCGAAGCCCAGATAAAAGCACGGGCTGTCAAGTCCATGTATGCTCTTAAAACCCATACGATTTTAGAGATTGGTCGATTGTTTCACCTAAGCCGAGCGACAGTTTACCGATACTTAGCTTGGCTAGAGGCAAAATAACGGTTAATTCATAAATTGGGTGGTTAATTGAACAGCATTTTTTTATAACTGTCAACAACTATCCGTAGCAATGACCCGGTAAAGAGACGCAAATTTTGCGTGTTTAGTTGAGTTTTAACGTTGGCGCTTTAATGAGAGGGTAGCTGCTTTAGGCAACTGCCCGAGCCCAGAGCAATTCATATCGTATAAGCCTGAAAGCGTTCACGAAAAGGTCATGTACACGTCTGCCTATTCTCCACAGGACACCAGACCCCTATGGTCTGGCATGGCGCATTTCCAGCCCTACAGCCATGCGGGCTTTGAAGCCGGGCCAACCCTCAGTGGCCTCGGGGCCCGGCAAATCCAAGTACTTTTTATAGTCGATACCCTTGAGGTGAATGCCTAAAAAAGCCGTCACGAAGTGTTGATTAATATTATTGATCCGATGCTCGTTCCAGGCCGGCTCGGCATAATGCATGTATTCGTCCGCTGATACGCCGGGTAGCATGGAGGCCAGAGGGGGCGGATTGGGGGCCACATTATGGCGGGCATTGACATAGGTCAGCAGGTAACGCTCCGCGTTGATGGCGCCTTCGTAAATCGCTTTGATGCCTTTTTCGTACCCGGATACATCATCTTTACTGCCAGCCACCAGCAGAGTGGGCAGTTTCAGGGCTGCTAGTCCTGTGGCGTCCCAGACGCCCCGCTCCATGCCCCAGGGCGCAAACGCAATGACGGCCTTGACGCGAGGGTCCAGCGACGATTTATAAGCGGGTGAGGCTTGCGTGCGAGCTTCCAGAGCCGTACTGCCCCCGGTCATCTGTCCGAACAGACTCAGCGCCTGGGGGCTGTAGCCCGCTCCGGCGACGTTAAGCGCGCCATAGCCTCCCATCGAATAGCCAACCAAGGCTGTGTTGTCGGGGTTAACCAGACCCGCCAGAAAACTCGTACTGGCTTTCCCCGATAGCCGGGCCATTTCGTTGAGCACAAATCCATCATCGAGGGCGCGATTCAGTAACGTACTGGGAAATCCCGCCAGATCGCCGTAGGTCGACTCAGTGTGGTCGATGGCCACAACCACGTAGCCTTTGGAGGCCAGGTTTTCGGTCAGGTAGGTTAGCAATAAACGCGAACCGGGGTAGCCGTGAGAGACAATTACTAGTGGGTAAGCGCCCCCACTGAGGTCAGGCTTGGCATCGCGGGTAGCTCGTCCCAGAAATGTAAAGGGGATAAGCGGTCGTTTGGGATCGTTGGCCCGGCCCAGCGTGGATGCGTAGGTAACGATAGGTTGTCTGTTAGCTACAGCAAGAGCCGGATACCAGATTTCAACCGTCAACGGTCGGTCGTAAAGCGGGTGCTGGCCAGCTTTTCCGTGGAGCACATCAAGCTGGGCAGCGTGTACCAGTTTAACGGTTTGCACCCCCACTCCGTAGTTGCCCCGCGCAGCCAGTTCCGGGGCATTGGGGAGCAGATCCCCGTTGATGAACCCATCACCAGGTGTCTGGGCGATTAATTGTCTGCCCGTTAGCAGCAGTAGAACAAGGATAAAACAGATCGAGCGGGTATTCATAGGTCTTGCAAAAAGAGGGTATTCTTTAATTAAATTGAAAGCCAATACAACAGGCTAATCATCATCATCGTCGTCGGTCATGCCCGGTTTTCCGGCCCGAACAAAAGCCCCCCGGCGGGGGGCGGGCATAACACTCGTTTCGCCCCGTACCGTTTGCCAGACAATCTCACTGAAAATAAGGTCGTCAATCTCGTCGGGACGGGTCAGGTTGAGCAGCGACGATCGTTTCGAATTTCGATTGACCGCCACATTTTTCTGGTTGATATCGACGCCGGGTTCGAGTGAAGTGAACCCCGACAGATCAGCTTGTTTATTGAAGCAACGCCATAGGGGCGTTGCGGCCGCATCGTACTGACTCATGGGCTTCAGCCCTAAAATTAACTCGATCGTTCGCAGTAGCCCCGAGGTTGAATACATGGTATGATCGACAAAATTACGTTTGACAAAGCCACCGGCCACAAACGCAATCGAGCGGTGCGCATCAACGTGATCGGGACCGTTTTGGGCATCATCTTCCAGAATAAACACAACGGATTTTTTCCAGATGGGACTCT